>JAODAU010000097.1 GCA_025463615.1 Microbacteriaceae bacterium
GAAACCCGAATACTTGGAGGGGAACATCGACGTCATCCCCGTGGCGATCGCCCCCAGCGTGCTCATCGCGATAAACACGAGGACGTAGATGCCGCCCGGCGCCCGGGCTGCGGGCCGGCCGCCGATCGACAGGATGATGACCGGGAAGGCCAGCGCGGTGAGCGCCAGCACCGTGAGCCAGATCACCCGCGAGGCCTCCCCCACCGGGAGGATCCCGGTCTGCAGCGAACTGAGCGCGACCAGGGAAGCCGCGAGGAACAAATAGAGCATCGCGCTCGGCCAGCCCGGCATGACCAGCCGCCCGACGCAGCGCCCGTACATCCCGAGCCGCGCCCACGACCACCAGTGCGCCGCCATCGGCAGCCGGACGCTGCCGAGCTCGATCGCGCAGACCACGGAGAGAAAGATGGCCGAGAACGCCCATTGGCCGGAGGCCACGCCCGACGGGCCCCACAGCTCAAAAAACGGCACCGGCACCAGCGCCAGCAGGGGCAGGCCGCGCGCCAGCAGCACGTGATTTTCCGCCGGGGGCGCGATGCGCCGCACCGCGGTCACGAGGAAAAACACCAGCACCAGCGCACCATTCAAACACCACAGCGACACCGCGGCCACGGTGGGGGTGATCGGTCCGCCGAGCGCCCCGCCGTAGACCATGCGGGGCACGGTCTGGCCGAAGATGATCGCGGCCACCGGCAGGGCGATGCGGATGATCTTGGGCAGGCCCGCGGCCCAGAGCGCGGCCGCCGTCACGACGCCGCAGCCGGCGAGCAGCCCCGCACACAGGCGGGCGTCGCTCAGGAGATCGACCGAACCGCCGAAGTACCGCACGATCCCGTAGGGTAGCATCGCCACCAGCAGCAGCGCGGCCTGCGCGACGAGCGAGCCCCACTTGCCGACGACGATACGCCAGGCCGAGAGCCGGGTGAGCAACAGCAGATCGAGCGTGCGCGAGTCCGCCTCCGCCTGCAGCGAGCCCAGCGCCCGCGCCGGCGTGACGATCAGCAACTGGATGCTCAGGAGGCCCCAGAAAAAGCTGTTCACCGCCGCCGCCGTCGAGGCGCGCGCGGCGTCGTTGCCCATCGACGCACTCGTGACCGTGCCGATCATCATCAGCGCCATCAGGACCTGGAACACGACGAAGGCCCCGACGAAGCCGCGCGTGCGCAGGCCCTGCCGCAGCTCCTTGACGAGCATCGGCGGCAGCCAGGTGGGAAAATCCGAGCGCGACGCGACGGGGACGGGGATGGAGGCGGTGGCGGTGGTCAGGCTCATGGCAGTCTCTCCTCCGTCGGAGGCAAAAGGGGCGGCAAAATCGGTGGCTCGACCGCGATCCGCAGGGGGCGCGGCGCCTGCGGATCCCGCAGCATGTCCACAAACGCCTCTTCGAGGCGGCGGTGCTCGCGGTGGAAATTCATCACGGCCACGTTGTCCAGCACGAGCCGGCGGAGCTCGGCGGCGAGCGCGGCGGGCTCCGCGTTCAGGAAGGCCGCGCGCACGCCGTCGCGGCGCTCTTCGGCGACCTTCCAGCCCGGGCGCATCGCGAGCCACTGGAGCAGGGGCGCGACCGGGCCGTCCACCGTGATGTCGATGAGACAGGCTCCGGTGGTCGCGCCGCCGCGGCGGATCGAGTCGGTGTCGCCGTGATGCATGACCGCGCCGCGGTCCATGAAGATCAGCGTGTCGCACATCTCCCCGAGCTCGGAGAGGATGTGCGAGCTGATCAGAATGGTCTTGCCGCGCTCGCGGAGGACGCGGACGAGGTTCTTGAACTCCAGGCGCGCCTTCGGATCGAGGCCGGCGGCCGGCTCGTCGAGCAGGAGGAACTCGGGATCGTTCAGCAGCGTGCGTGCGAGGCAGAGGCGCTGTGTCTGGCCCTTGGAGAGCTTCGCCATTTCGCGCGTCGACAACTCGGTGAGGTCGGTGAACTCCGTGACCTCGGTCACGCGGTTGATGAGATCGGAGCCGCGCAGGCCGTGGGCCCGGCCGAAGAAATCGAGGTAGTCGGCCACCGTCGTGTCCTTGTACGCGGCGAAATGATCGGGCATCCAGCCGATGCGCTGGCGCACCTCGTTGGGGCGCTCGACGATGTCCACGCCGCCGAGGCGCACCGTGCCGCGGTCGGGGATGTCGAGCGTCGCGAGCAGGCGCATGGTGGTGGTCTTGCCCGCGCCGTTGGCGCCGATGAGGCCGACCACCTGACCGGCCTGCAGGGTGAACGAGACGCCGTCGACGGCCTTCACGCCTTCGAACCAGCGGACGAGGCCTTCGACTTCGAGGAGGGGGGCGCCGGTGCTCATCGTTTTGCCTCCGTCACTTCCACGGCGGTGCCTTCCAGCACGCCGGCATAAATCACCTCGAGCGGCTTCCACCGCACCGCGCCGAGCGTGGCGAGCGGCGCGAGTTCGCCGTCCCCGCCCTTCGCACCCCAGTGGCCGCCGGTCGTCGGCGTGGCGGCGGCGAGAATCTGGCCAAAACGCTTGGTGCCGCCGAGCATGAGGCTGCCCGGCCACTTGCCACCGCGCTCAAGCGTCACCCGGCGGCCGGGCGTGAGCTCGCGGGCGGACCACAGGTCACCCTTTTCGTCGGCGCATACGAAGTCGCGCAGGGAGCCCGCGAGACTCGACTGGACGATGGGCGCACCGTCGCGTCCCGTCCCCACGCGCTCGACGCGGCCGCGCGTCGGCACGAGGCGCTGCAGCAGGTGCCCCTGCCGCCCGCGGCTGCGAAACCAGTTGCCGGAGGCGCGGGTGTCGTCGCGGTTCAGCTCGGAGGTGTTGTTGAAACTGAGGCGCGCCGCCACCGCATCCTCCAGCGGCAGGGCGGTGAGCTGCACGTCACCCGGCAGGGCAAAGGACTGGCTGGTGAGAAAACCGGTGCGCGCCGCCTGCTCCTGGAAGACCGCGGCCTGGTTGTCGCCGGGGATGAGCACCACGAGCGCCCGCCGCAGGCCTTCGCCGCCCGCGCCGTCCTGCCCGACGATCGTGAGGGCGAGGATGCCCGCGCCCACGAGCGAGATGAGCGGCGTCGTGACGAACAGCCGGTGCCGCTTCGCCGCCGGGGCGAAGACGTAGAGGTTCACCGGGCCGATGACGGCCGCGAAGAAGATGAGGAAAACCGTGAGCCAGGTCGCGCTGGTCTCCTGTTCCGCCACGACCTCGCCGACGCCCGAGGTCGCCTTCAACGTGAGGGCTTCCGTGTCGGGATGGCCGGGCGTGCCGCCGAGCGAGATCTCATTCTGGATCAGCTCGGCGACGGTGGGCGCGCTCTTCAACGGCGAGGCGAGCGTGATGATGGAGCCCGCGCCGAGGGCCTCGGTGCTCCGCGAGCCGGCGTCGGCCGGGGTCAGGTAAAGCTGTCCACCGAGGGCGACCCAGCCCCGCAACGCCGCCCGGTGCGCGGCATCGAGCGTGGCATACTCGTCGGCCTGCATGAACACGGAGACGAAGGAGGACCACATCCGCCAGTCGGCCGGGAGCTGGGCGGGCTCGACGACCGCGAGGTTCGGCGTGCGGATGCCCTCGTTGTTGAGGCTCTCGCGGAGCACCCGCTCAAGCGCGAGCGTCGCGGCGACGGGGCGCATGTTGGCGGTGGAGCCGAGCCCGGAAAAATTCGCGCGGTTGCTGCCCGGGGCGAAACCGGGACCGTTGACCTCCACGCTGAGATTCATCGGCGGGCCGCTGTACGACGACGGCACGATCCGGGACGACGGGGTACTGCCGCTGGCGGTACGCGGCGGCAGGATCGTTCCACCGGCCGGACCGGTCACGATCGTGATCTTGGGCGGGGCGGAGGTATTGGCGGCGTTGCGCGTCCGCGTGCTGATGGTGCCGGTGGTGGGATTGATCGTAAATGTGGTCTCGGTGCCGGGATTCAAGGGCGCGGTGCTGCGCGGCGCCTGCGGCGTGCCGGACGGCGAGACCATCGTCGAGGTGATGACGCCGGTCTGGCCGTCGATTTCGCGCTCCTCTGTATAGGAGCGGCCGGGCCCCGTAAGTTGTCCCGTGGGTCCGCCGATGCCGATGACGCGGGTGACGCGCATGCCGACGGGTGTCGGTTCAATCGTGACTTTCGGCGTCGAGGCAGGAGATCCGCCGCGAGCCGGGTCCGTAATGATGAGGACTTTGGTCGGACCGCTGCCGCCCATACCGGAATAACTCGAACCCACCGAGCCGGTTGCACTGTCGATGCGATAGGTGACGGTGACGCCTGCGGGGGGCTTCGAGGAGCGGCTGCTCGTCGAGGTGCCCGTGGTGGTGGTGGCCGTCAGCTCGCCCGTGGTGGAATCGATGTTCGTCTCCTCGGTGAAGATCGGGGCGCCCGACACGCTGGAGCTCATCGTGCGGATCACCCGGGTGCCGGTGAACGTGCGGGTGATCGAGACGACCGGACTCCCGGTCCGTGGTGCGGTCGGTGGCGGCGCCACAATTCCCACCGCCGAGAGCGTCGGCTCGCCGCCGGGCGTGCCCGGCTCGGCGATGGGCACATAGACCCAGGTGTCCCGCGTCTGGCCCGCCGGGACGGTGATCAGGCGCTCATACGACGTCATGCCTGGAAACTGGCCGCGCGTGCCGGCCTGAAACTGCAGTTGCCACGAGCGTTCCTGCGGCGCGCTGTTTTCGATCGTCACGCGGATGGGCGCGAAACCGAAGCGCGGCGGCTGCGCCGGGACGAGCCCGACCTTGATCGAGACGTCGGCCCCCGTCACGGTGGGCACGGAGAGGACCGACTCGGCGCGGAGACCGGCCGACACGCCCAACAACGCGAGCCAGGCGCGAAGCTTCATGCGACCTTCGCCGCCGCCAGCGTGCCGGGAAGCGGTTTCGATTGCACGGCGACTTCGGCGAGGAGCTTTTCGACGAGCCCCGCGGTCGTCGCCCCGTCGAGGCGCGCCGCATGGTCGAGGATGATGCGGTGGCCGAGCACGGGACGGGCGACGGCCTGCACATCCTCGAAGCTCGCATGGGGCCGCCCGTAGCGCAGACCGCGGGCGCGCGCGGCGGCCGCGAGGGCGAGGGCCGCGCGCGGGCTCGCGCCGAAGCGCACCCCGGCGCTCGCCGCGGAGACCCCGGGCTGCGACGCGTACACCAGCCGTGCGATATAGTCCGCGACCACCTCGGGCAGATGCACCCGACGCACGAGCGCGAGCAGCGAGGCAAACTCCGCAGTCGTCACCACCGGCGTGACCACGGGCTCGGTGCCGAGCTCGCGGTTTAGCACGATGCGCTTCAGCACCTCGGGCGGATTGGAGTGCACATTGAGCTTGAAGAGAAAACGGTCGAGCTGCGCCTCGGGCAACGGATACGTGCCCTCGAGATCGATCGGATTCTGCGTCGCGAGCACGAAGAAGGGATCGGGCAGCGTGTGCGTCTCGCCGCCGGCCGTGACTCGACGCTCCTGCATCGCTTCCAGCAGCGCGGACTGGGTCTTGGGCGAGGCGCGGTTGATTTCGTCGGCGAGGAGGATGTTGGCGAAGACCGGGCCGCGCTGAAAAACGAAGCGCCGCCCCGTGGCCGTCTCCTCGAGCACGGGGTTGCCCGTGATGTCACCCGGCAACAGGTCAGGCGTGAACTGCACGCGGCGCGCGGTGAGGCCGAGCGCATGCGCGAGGCCCTTCACGAGCTCCGTCTTGCCGAGGCCCGGCAGACCTTCCAGCAGCAGATGCCCGCGCGCGAGCACGCCGGTCACGGTCAGCTCGATCAGTTCCTCCTGCCCGAAAAGCACGGTCTGCAAAGTGGCGACAAGACGGTCGAGCGTCGCACGGGAAGATTCAAGCTCGGCGTCGGTGGGGGGAGTGGGGCCGGGGACAGAGGAGGACATGATAAGAAAACGGGGCTGCGCTTGGTAGCTTAGTAATAGGCTTCGGAAATAGTGAGCTGGTCGCCCTTTCTCAGCACAATCCTCCGGAGAACCGCGACAC
>JAODAU010000146.1 GCA_025463615.1 Microbacteriaceae bacterium
GTCGGATGCCGTAGCCCGCGCCCGCGTGCTGCTCGCCCGGGTGGGCCTCGGCGACAAGGCGGACTCGTACCCGGCGCACCTCAGCGGCGGGCAGCAGCAGCGCGTGGCGATCGCCCGCGCGCTGGCCATGGACCCGAAGCTCATGCTGTTCGACGAGCCGACGTCGGCCCTCGACCCCGAGCTCGTCGGAGAGGTGCTCGACGTGATGAAGAAGCTGGCCGAGGACGGCATGACGATGATCGTCGTGACGCACGAGATCGGCTTCGCGCGCGAGGTCGCCGACAAGCTCGTGTTCATGGACGGCGGGGTGGTCGTCGAGTCGGGCGACCCGCGTGAGGTGCTGGCGAACCCGCAGCACCAGCGCACGAAGTCGTTCCTGTCGAAGGTGCTCTAGCCCGGGCCCTGAGGTTCTCGAAGGGCCCCTTCGAGTGCCTCAGGGACCGCTCAACCCCCGGCTAAAACCTTCGTGATGCGCTGCAGCGAGACCGCCTCGGCGGCCCCGAGCTGCTGCGCGAACAGGCTGAGCCGCAGCTCCTCGAGCAGCCAGCGCGCACGCACGAGGTGCTGCGGCGCGCCATCCTCGAGGGGCAGGCTGCCGCCGGCGGAGACGTAGCGCTCCGTGGCCTGCTGCACCTCCTGCATCCAGACCCGGTCGCGGCCCAGGTTCTCGGCGAGCTTGCCGACCCGGTAGACGATGCCGTCGAGGTAGACCGGCAGGCGGCGCAGCTGGGCGAGGCCGGTCGCCGAGACGAACCCGGGGAAGAGCAGGTTGCCGAGCTGTTCGCGCATGTCGGCGAGCGGGCTGAGCAGTGCCACGCTCGATGCGCCCTTGATCGCCTTCTCGGCGGAGCGGCCGGCGAGGATGATGCGGCTCACGAGCGACACGGTGCGGAACATCTCGTCCAGCACCACGGTCGACACGTCGTCGCGCGCCCGCTCGAACTCGGCGCGCGTCCACACCTCGCGGCCGGCCAGCACGGAGTCGATGCAGGCGGCGAGGCAGTCCGCGAACAGCTCCCCGGTGGTGCGGTACGGGCTCTGCGCGAGGCTGAGCTTCTCGGCGGTGGTGAGGTGTTCCTGCACGTATGAGACGGGGGAGGGGGTGGCGAGCTGCAGCATCCTGCGCACGCCGAGCCGGTTCTCGCGGGCCTGGTCGGCGGGCGTGCTCATGAGGCGGATCGCGACGGACGCACCCTCGTCCACGAGCGCGGGGTAGGCCCGGATCGTGTTGCCGCCCACCTTCGTGTCGAGCACGCGGGGCAGCTCGTCGAAGTCCCAGGAGGTGATGCCCTTGCGCTCCAGTGAGCTCGTAGCCGAACCTCCAAAAGCACCGGCGGATGCCCGCGCCACGCTCTCCCGCACGCTCGACTTGAGCCGCGCCTGCAGCTCCGCGAGGTCCTTGCCGGTGGCGACCGTCTTGCCGCGCTCGTCCATCACGGCGAAGGTGACGCGCAGGTGCGCGGGCACCCGATCCAGCTCGAAGTCGGATGCCGAGACGGGCGTGTAGGTGGCGCGCTGGATCGCGGCGGCGAGGGTCGACGTGAGCGAGGCATCCGTCGGCCGCTCGGGCAGCTCGGCGACCAGGCGGCGCGCCCAGTCGCCGGCCGGAACGACGCCCCGGCGGATCGCCTTCGGCAGTGCCCTGATGAGCGCGGTGACGAGCTCCTCGCGCAGGCCCGGCACCTGCCAGTCGAAGCCCTCGGGGCGCAGCGAGGCGAGCAGGGCGAGCGGAACCTGCACGGTCACGCCGTCGTCCTCGGCGCCGGGCTCGAAGCGGTAGCGCAGGGTGAGGCGCTGGTCGCCCTGCTGCCAGGTCTCGGGGTAGGCGGCCTCGACATCCGTGCCGCCCTCGGCGAGCTCGGCGTCCGGCAGCAGGTTCGCGGCGGTCATCGTGAGCAGGTCGGGGTCGGTCTGGCGGGTGCGCTTCCACCAGGTCTCGAAGGAGCGCTGGTCGGCGATGTCCGCGGGGATCCTGCGGTCGTAGAACGCGACGACGGCCTCGTCGTCGAACAGGATGTCGCGCCGCCGCGTGCGCTCCTCCACCTCGGCCAGCCCGGTGCGCAGGGCGCGGTTGGCCACGTCGAAGGCCTTCACCGCGGCACCGGTGCGGTCGAGGTCCCACTCGCCCTCGACGAGCGCGTGCCGGATGAACAGCTCGCGCGCCCAGGCCGGGTCGACCCGCGCGAACTGGATGCGGCGCCGCGCCACGATCGGCACGCCGTACAGCGTCACGCGCTCGTAGGCGACCGCCGAGCCCTGCTTCTTCTCCCAGTGCGGCTCGCCGAAGCTGCGCTTGACCAGGTCGCCGGCGATCGGCTCGGCCCAGGCGAGGTCGATGGCGGCGTTCATCCGCGCGAACAGCCTGCTGGTCTCCACCAGCTCGGCGCTCATCACCTCGGCGGGCTGCTTCTTGGCGAGGGCCGACCCGGGGAAGATGCTGAACCGCACCTGCCGGGCGCCCACGTAATCCTTCTTCGCCACGTCGCGGATGCCGATCTGGCTAAGCAGCCCGGACAGGACGCTCTTGTGGATGCCGGTCGGGTTCACACTCGGCTCGCCGATGTGCAGCCCGAGCGGCTTCGCCTGCCGCTCCAGCTGCCGGTAGACGTCGCTCCACTCCCGAATTCGCAGGTAATTCAGGTACTCCGCCTTGCACAGGCG
>JAODAU010000382.1 GCA_025463615.1 Microbacteriaceae bacterium
ATCGCGTTGGCGGCGTCGTGGAAGCCGTTGGTGTAGTCGAACGCGAGCGCGATGGCGATGACGGCGATGACGATCGCCAGGGTGAGGGACACGTCGGGTCAGCTCTCCTTGACGGCGATCTGCTCCACGATGTTGGCGACCTTCTCGAACGCGTCGATCGCCTCCTCGAGCGACTCGACGATGTCCTTGAGCTTGAGCACCTCGATGGTCTTGTACTCGCCGCTGAAGAGCTTCGCGAGCGTACGGCGGTGGTTCTTGTCGCCGGCGTTCTCGAGCCGGTTGATCTCGATCCAGTACTCCTCGAGCGACTGCGGCGACTGCAGCTTCGGCATCGACTCGGCGGTCAGCTCGGCGCAGCGCTGGAGGATCTCGGCCTGGGTGGACAGCTCCGGCGGCAACACCGCGACCTCGTACAACAGGATCAGGTCGACCGCCTCGTCCATCATGTCCATCACGTCGTCGAGACCCGAGCCGAGGGAGTAGATGTCCTCGCGGTCGAACGGCGTCACGAACGTGCTGTTCACCCGCTTGATGAGGGTGTGCGTGGTCTCGTCGGCCGCGTGCTCGGCCTCCCGCATCCGCCGCGCGACGTCGTCGTGGTCGGCACCCTCCGCGAGCATCTCGGCGAGCAGCGCGGCACCCTTCACCAGGTGTTGGGCCGCCTCGGTGAAGAGGTCGTAGAACGTGGTGTCGTTCGGGCGGAATCGCAAACCCACGGGGTACTCCTGATGAGGCGGAGAAGAACGGCCAACAGACTAGGGGGTGAAGGTCCGTTGAACGCAAGCGAGGGCGTCAGCCGGTCGCGCGCCGCCGCCGCTGGCCCTCGATGAGCGCCTCCTGCAGATGTACGGCGCCACCGTTGCGCCGCCACTCCCCATCCGGCCCGAGCACCCACGCGTTGGTGTCCTCGTCGAACGCGAGGTCGAGCAGCCTGCCCACCTCGTCGATGCTCTCCTGTCCCGGCAGCCGCACCAGCACCTCGACCCGCCGGTCCAGGTTGCGGTGCATCAGGTCCGCGGAGCCGATCCACGCGTCCGGCTCGCCGCCGTTCTCGAACCAGAACAACCGGCTGTGCTCGAGGAAGCGACCGAGGATCGAGCGCACCTCGATGTTCTCCGACAACCCCGGCACCTGCGGCCGCAGCGCGCAGATGCCGCGCACCAGCAGCTGCACCGGCACGCCCTCCTGCGAGGCGAGGTAGAGCGCGTCGATCAGGGCCTCGTCCACGATCGAGTTCGCCTTGAACCGGATCCGCGCCGGCCGACCGGCCAGGTGGTGGGCGATCTCGCGGTTGATCTGGTCGAGCAGGCCGGCGCGCAGCGAGTCCGGCGCCACCAGCAGCTGGTCGTACGACGCATTGCGGGACCAGCCGCTGAGGTTGTTGAACAGGTGCGCCACGTCCTCGCCGATCCGCTCGTCGGTCGTGATCAGCCCGAGGTCCTCGTAGGTCCGTGCCGTCTTGGAGTTGTAGTTGCCGGTGCCGATGTGGGTGTAGCGCCGGATCCCGTCGGCCTCGTCGCGCACCACCATGGCGAGCTTGCAGTGCGTCTTGAGCCCGACCAGCCCGTAGACCACGTGGCACCCGGCCTGCTCGAGCTTGCGCGCCCAGCGGATGTTGGCCTGCTCGTCGAAGCGCGCCTTGATCTCGACGATCACGAGCACCTGCTTCCCGGCCTCGGCCGCGTCGATCAGCGCGTCGATGATCGGGGAGTCGCCCGACGTGCGGTAGAGCGTCTGCTTGATCGCCAGCACGTGCGGGTCGGCGGCGGCCTGCTCGATGAAGCGCTGCACCGAGGTCGCGAACGAGTCGTACGGGTGGTGCAGCAGGATGTTGTAGCGCCGCGCCGCCTTGAACACGTCGACGGGCGTCGCCGACTCGACCTCCGCGAGCCGGAGGTGCGTCGTCGGCACGAAGGCGGGGTACTTCAGCAGCTCGCGGGGCAGGTCCGCGATGTCGTGGAGGCCGCGCAGGTCGAGCGGCCCGGGCAGCTTGAAGACCTCTCCCTCGGAGACCCCGAGCTCGGAGACGAGCAGCTCGAGGACCGACGGCGAGATCGACTCCTCGACCTCGAGGCGCACGGGTGGGCCGAAGCGGCGCCGCAGCAGCTCCTTCTCGAGAGCCGCGAGCAGGTTCTCGGCGTCGTCCTCCTCGACCTCGAGGTCCTCGTTGCGGGTGACTCGGAACGTGTGCGCCTCCAGCACGTCCATGCCCGGGAAGAGCCGCTTGAGGTGCTCACCGATGACGTCCTCGAGCGGCACGAAACGCTGGTTGCCGACCGGTACGAACCGCGCGAAGATCGGCGGCACCTTGACGCGCGCGAAGTGCTCCTTGAGCGTCTTCGGGTTGCGGATCATCACCGCGAGGTTGAGTGAGAGCCCGGAGATGTAGGGGAACGGGTGCGCCGGGTCCACGGCCAGCGGCGTGAGCACCGGGAAGACGCGCTCCTTGAAGAACCGCTTGCAGTACCTCTGCTCCTCGCGGTCGAGCTCGTCCCAGCGCACCAGCTCGATCTCGTGCTCCAGCAGGGCCGGCACGATGTCCTCGCGGAACAGCCGCGCGTGCCGCTCGCTGAGCGAGCGCGTCGTGGTCCAGATCGACTCGAGCTGGTCGCGCGGCATCACCCCGGACGCCGCCCGGACGGCGAGCCCGGCCGCGATCCGGCGCTTGAGACCGGCCACCCGCACCATGAAGAACTCGTCGAGGTTGCTCGTGAAGATCGCCAGGTACCGGACCCGTTCCAGCAGTGGCAGGGACTTGTCCTCGGCCAGCTCCAGGACCCGCTGGTTGAAGCGCAGCCAGTCGACCTCCCGGTCGAGGAAGCGGTCCTCGTACTTCTCGACCGCCGCCATCGCCTCGTGGTCGGGGACGTACGGCGGCTCGACATCGAACGTCTCCTCGGGCACCCCGTCGGTCGAGCTCAGCGAGTGGCCGGCCGTCGCGGACGCCACGGGGCGCTGGGGCACTCTCTCGACGGACATACCCTCAGTGTCGCATCGACGGGTGAACGGAGCGTGACGTCGCGAGGAGGCTCCTCGGCCGGGCCGATAGGTTGCCGTGATGAACATCAGGGAACGCCTGCAGCAGGCCTACGGCCGCACCGAGGCCGCGGTCCTGCGGGGCGCGTTGGGCCTGCCGGAGCGCGTCCAGCGGCTCCTCGGCGGTCGCGCCGTCGTCCGCGACGGGCAGACACTGGCGCCCGACCTCCAGCTGATGCTGCGCCTCCAGCGGATCACCCGCGAGGTCGGCGCGGAGACGCTGCCGCTCGCCGGCGGCCGGCTCGCGATCCGGCACCACGCCGTCCTGACGGGCGGCAGGCAGCCCATCGGCGCGACGCGCGACCTTCCGGTCGGAGACCTGCGCGGCCGGTCGTACACACCGCGCGACGCCCCCGCCCCGGGTCCGTTGCTCGTCTTCTTCCACGGCGGTGGCTTCATGTACGGCGACCTCGACTCGCACGACGCCGCCTGCCGGTTCCTAGCGGAGCGCTCGGGCGTCCGCGTGCTCGCGGTCGACTATCGACTGGCTCCCGAGGACCCGTTCCCCGCGGCGTACGACGATGCCGTGGCGGCGTACCGCTGGGCCCTGGCGAACGCCGCGTCGCTCGGCGCGGACCCGGCGCGGATCGCGGTGGGCGGCGACTCGGCCGGCGGCAACCTTGCCGCGGGAGTCGGTCTCGCGGCGGCGGCCGAGGGGCTGCCGCTGGCCTTCCAGCTGCTCATCTATCCCACGACGGACGCGGATCGCGACACCGAGAGCCTGCGGATGTTCGGCGACGGCTTCTACCTGACGTCGGCGTTCATGGATCTCGCCAACGCCAGCTACGTGCCGGCCGGCATGGACGGGCGGGACCCCCGGGTCTCCCCGTTGTTCGCCGAGCTGCCGGCCGGGATGGCGCCCGCGCTGGTCGTCACGGCCGGGTTCGACCCGCTACGCGACGAGGGCGAGGCCTACGCGCGGCGGCTCGCGGACGCCGGGGTCGAGGTCGAGCTGCGCAGGTTCTGCGACCAGATCCACGGCTTCGTCAACATCGTCGGCGTCGGTCGCAGCTCGCGGGCAGCGAACGCCGAGATCGCGGCCAAGCTCAAGGCCGCCCTGGCCTGACCTACCGGGGGATCAGAGGTCTGGGCGCCACTTGCGCAGCGCGCTGGTGAACGCCACGGAGTCGACCATCCGGCCGTCGACGACCAGTGGCCGCAGCGTGCGACGCTTGAACAGCACCTGCCAGTCCTTGTGGTCGGGCGTGCCGAGCATCTCGACCTCGCTGCCGGGATCGGACAGGTCGAAGCGGTGGTGGCTCCCGTCGATCGCCAGGGTCACGACGCCGCCGTGGATGCCGATCTGGGCGTCGCGGGTGCGCAGGCGGGTGGCGCCGAACACGGCCGCGGCCAGGGCGAGCAGCGAGATGATCCCGACGGTGCCGAGCGCGTGCCCGCTGAGCAGGGAGTACCCGAGGCCGATGGCCGCGAGTCCGGCCACGACGAGCAGCACCAGCATCCGGGCCGCCGGCGGGCCGGGGGCGTCGAACATCCGGGTGCCGTCGGTGCCGTCGAGGTCGTCGTACGGCTGGTCGTCGGCCTGCGCGGGCCCGTCGTCGCCGAACGGGAAGAACCCACGCTCGGGCTCGGGTTCGAGCTGACGGGGAGTCGGGCGGGTGCCGCCGGCTTCGTCGAGCAGCTGCGCGCGCGCCGTGGCCAGCTCGTCGGCGAGCTCGCCGGCGCGCTGCTCGGCGGCGATCCGCTCCTGGATGACCTCCTCGGCGACCTCGGTGTGGTGCCTGACCACGGCCTCGACGGCGCCACGGTCGACGGCGCGCTGCTCGGCGGCCTGCTCGGCCTCGAGCCGCGCGGCTACCTGAGCGGCGACCGCTCGCTCGGCCTCGAGGCGCGCCGTGACCGCGGCCTCGAGCTCCTCGCGGTGCCGGGTCGCGGCAGCGGCGGCCTCGTCGAGCACCTGGCGGGTCCGCTCCTCGGCGGCCGTGCGCTCCGCGGCCGCCTCCCGAGCCAGCTCGGCGTGCGCCCTGGCGTCCTCCTCGGCCGCGATCCGGGCCCGGTGGGCCTGCAGCGCATTCTCCTCGGCGGCGGCGCGCTCGCCGTGGGCACGCTGCGCCAGCGCGGCCTGGTCCC
>JAODAU010000189.1 GCA_025463615.1 Microbacteriaceae bacterium
ATGTCGCCGACTACGACCAGATCACCCTCTCCGACGCGCAGGTGTGCGACGCCGCCAACTTCATGCTCGAGAACAAGAACGTCTCCGTCGCGCTGCACAACGGCGACCCGCTCTACGTCGAGCTGCCGGCATCCGTCACGCTGGAGATCACGTACACCGAGCCGGGCCTGCAGGGCGACCGCTCGAGTGCGGGCACGAAGCCGGCGACCGTCGAGACCGGCTACCAGATCCAGGTGCCGCTGTTCCTCGAGACCGGCACCAAGGTCAAGGTCGACACGCGCGACGGCAGCTACCTCGGCCGCGTCAACTAGGCGGCCCGCCACTTCATGAGTGCCCGTTCCAAGGCGCGCAAGCGCGCCATCGACCTGCTCTACGGCGCAGACCTCCGCGAGATCGCCCTCAACGCCGCCATCGCCATGGAGGCGGATCGGGCCAGCAGCGAGCCCGCCCGCTCGGCGTCGTGGGCCTACGCCCGCGAGATCGTCGAGGGCATCGCCGAGCACGGCGACGAGATCGACGAACTGATCGAGACCTACGCCCAGGGCTGGACCATCAACCGCATGCCCGTCACCGACCGCGCGATCGTGCGGATCGGCATCTGGGAGCTGCTCTACAACGACGAGGTTCCCGACAGCGTGGCGATCTCGGAAGCCGTCGAGTCGGCCCGCTCGCTGAGCACCGAGGACTCCGCCGGCTTCGTCAACGGCCTGCTCGGAAAGATCGCGCAGACCCACCGCGCCTAAAACGTTTCGTTACGTTACGTCTCGATTCGGCGTCCCCACAGTCTCCCCATAGTTTTCTGGGGTGTCGTCTTCCCCCGCCCCCGCTCGAACGGGAGTCCCGGCACTCCCGGTGAGCCTGCGTGGCGTGGGTCGGAGCTTCCCCTCCGAGGGCACGGGAGCGCCACGCAATGTGCTCCGCGGAATCGACCTGGACCTCGCGGCCGGCGAGATCGTGGCCCTGATCGGGGCATCCGGCTCGGGCAAGTCCACGCTGCTGCGGCAGGTGAGCGGCCTGGACCGGCCGGATGCCGGCACCATCGCCATCGACGGAACGCCGCTCCACGGCATCGACCAGCGCTGCGCCATCGCCTTCCAGGAGCCGCGCCTGCTTCCGTGGCGGTCGATCGAGAAGAACGTCGAGCTGGGGCTCGCGCGCGGCACCGACCGCGAACGCGGTCGCTCCCGCGTCGCCGAGCTGCTGCGCCTCGTACAGCTGGAGGGCGCGAGAACGCTCCGCCCGCGCCAGGTCTCCGGCGGAATGGCCCAGCGCGCGGCCCTGGCCCGGGCGCTCGCCCGCGGACCGGGCGTGCTGGTGCTCGACGAGCCGTTCGGCGCCCTCGACGCCCTCACCCGCCTCACCATGCAGGACCTGCTGCTCGAGGTGCACAGCGTCGAGCCCACCACCATCCTGCTCGTCACGCACGACGTCGACGAGGCCCTGTACCTCTCTGATCGGGTGGTCCTGCTGGGCGAAGACCCGGCGGCACCCGAGAACTCGGGCTCCGGCATCCGCCGCATCGTCAGCGTGCCCGGTGCCCGCCCGCGCGACCGCGCCGACGCCACGCTCGCGCTGCTGCGTGCCGAGTTGCTCGAGGGCCTCGGTGTCTCGAGCAATCACCTCAAACCCTCCCAGGCACCATCCACCATCCGGCTCGACACGTTCTAAGGACTCAGCACAGCATGCACAGTTCGATCACCAAGAAACTCATCGGCATCGCCGCCGTCGCGGCCGCCGCGACGCTGCTGCTCGCCGGCTGCGCGGGGGAGGGCTCCGCCCTGGCCCCGACGACGAAGCCGTCGACCAGCGCGGGCCCCACGAGCTGGAGCTCCGACACGCTCAACATCGACTTCGCGACCTACAACCCGCTGAGCCTGATCGTGAAGAAGCAGGGGTTGCTCGAGAAGGAGTTCGGCGGCAAGGTGAAGGTCAACTGGATCCAGTCGGCCGGCTCGAGCGCCGCCAACCTCGCGCTGCGCTCGGGTGCGCTCGACGTCGGCTCGACCGCCGGCTCCGCCGCCCTCCTCGCCCGCGCCAACGGCTCGCCGATCAAGGCCATCGACGTCTACTCGCAGCCGAACTGGGCCGCGATCCTCGTTCCCAAGGGCTCGTCGATCACCAAGGTGACCGACCTCAAGGGCAAGACGGTCGCCGCGGCGAAGGGCACGGACCCGTACTTCTTCCTGCTGCAGGCCCTCGACAAGTTCAAGGTGCCGCTCGACTCGGTCAACATCCAGAACCTCGCGCACGCCGACGGCAAGTCCGCGCTCGAGAACGGCTCCGTCGACGCATGGTCGGGCCTCGACCCGCTGCTCTCGACGAGCATCGTGACCGCGGGGTCGAAGGACATCTACGACAACCCGTCATTCAACAGCTACGGCCTGCTCGACGGCACCGAGACCTTCCTCTCGAAGTCGCCCGACATCGCCCAGGCGGTGGTGAACGCGTACGAGAAGGCGCGCGCCTACGCGATCAAGAACCCGACCGGCACCGCGGCGATCCTCGCCGAGGCGGCCGCGATCGACCCGGCCATCGCGCAGAACGTGATCGACAAGCGGACCAAGTTCGACATCGACCCGGTGCCCGGCAAGGCCCAGACCGCCGTGCTCAAGGTGATCGGCCCGATCTTCGTGCAGACCGGGGATGTCGCCACCCGGGCCGCGATCGACCAGGGCCTCTCGTCTCTCTTCGACACCACGTTCGCCAAGAAGGCCGATGCCTCCGCCAAGTGACGCGGGAATCGCCACGGCGATCACCCCGGGAGGCGAGTATCTGACGGGCAACTCCGTCGGGCCCGCCCCCGGGGGGATTCCCCGCGCCCGGGGCAAGGGGCCGTTCTGGCTCTGGGGCGCCGTCGTCCCGATCGCGCTGCTCGTCCTGTGGCAGGTGATTGCGTCGAGCGGCGTCATCCCGGTCTACCGGCTTCCGCGGCCGATCGACGTGTTCAACGCGACGATCGACCTCGCCCAGCGCGGAGTGCTCTTCCCCGACATCGCGATCTCGACGCAGCGCGTGCTGCTCGGCTTCCTGTTCGGATCGATCTTCGGGCTCGTCGTGGGCTCCCTCGTCGGGTTGTCCCGCTGGGCGAGCGCGCTGCTCGCCCCGACCATCGGCGCCTTCCGGGCCGTGCCGTCGCTCGCGTGGCTGCCGCTGCTGGTGCTGTACCTGGGCATCGGCGAGGACGAGAAGGTGCTGCTGATCACCATCGGCGCGTTCTTCCCCGTCTACACGACCGTGGCCGGCGCGCTCGGGCACGTCGACAGCCACCTGGTCGAGGTCGGCCGCGCCTACGGGCTGAGCGGCGTGCGGCTGCTCGCGCGGGTGCAGCTGCCGGCGATCATTCCCTCGGTCGTGTCGGGCCTTCGGCTCGCGCTCGCGCAGTCGTGGCTGTTCCTCGTCGCCGCCGAGCTGATCGCCGCCCAGTTCGGGCTCGGCTTCCTGCTCAAGGACTCGCAGGACAACGGACGCATCGATCGGCTGTTCGCCGCCATCATCCTGCTCGGCATCCTGGGCAAGGTCACGGACTCGCTGGTGGGGCTGCTCGAGCGCTACCTCGTACGCCGCCGGACCTGATCGATCCGCTAGACTCGTTGCCACACCGACATCCTTTAACTTCCGTCCAGAGAGGCGGGGAAGGAGGTCAGATTGCCCGCACGCACAGTGCTGCAGCAAGCTGATATCTCACGCGCGCTCACGCGCATCGCGCACGAGATCCTCGAATCGAACGGTTCGTGGGATGACCTCGTGCTTCTCGGAATCCCGACGCGCGGCGTCGTACTGGCCGACCGGCTCGCCGCCATCATCCGGGGACTCGCCGACGTGCCCGTCTCGGTCGGCGCGCTCGACGTCACGATGTACCGCGACGATCTCGATCGCAACCCCACCCGCGCCCCGTCGCCGACGCAGGTGCCGCCCGGCGGCATCGACGGCAAGCTGGTCGTGCTCGTCGACGACGTGCTCTACTCCGGCCGCACCATCCGGGCCGCACTCGACGCGCTCGGCGCGATCGGGCGGCCGAGGATCGTTCGGCTCGCCACGCTCGTCGACCGCGGGCACCGCGAGCTCCCGATCCGCCCCGACTTCGTGGGCAAGAACCTGCCGTCGTCGAAGACCGAGCGCATCAACGTGCATCTCACCGAGATCGACGGCGACGAGTTCGTGACCATCGAGGCGGCGTCGTGAGGCACCTGCTGAGCACCCGCGACCTCGATCGCGACGAGGCCATCGCGATCCTCGACGTCGCAGAGGACATGGCCGAGGTCAACGACCGCGAGGTGCGCAAACTACCCACCCTGCGCGGCAAGACGGTTGTCAACCTCTTCTTCGAGGACTCGACCCGCACGCGCACCTCGTTCGAGGCC
>JAODAU010000214.1 GCA_025463615.1 Microbacteriaceae bacterium
TATCCGCGCTGCGACTCGGCGCGCGCATCGACGTAGGCCGCCGACTCCTCGGGCCCCAGGTACAGGGGGAACGTCTCGACGCGCTCGATCTTCATGGGCTCTCCTGGTCGCTTCCGCACATGTTACAACGTGGATTCACATTATGAGTGAAACATGCGCGCGAAGGAAACTAGGCGGGCAGGAGGCGCGCCGACGCCGCGTAGCCCAGGCTGCTGGACACGTCATCCGCCGCCTCGACGATGCGGAGGGCCAGCTCCTGGAAGGTCGGCAGCTCGGGGTTGAGGGCGGAGAGCGGACCCGAGATGGACATCGCGGCGATCGGGTGCCCGCCCGTGCCGCGGATGGCTGCCGCGACGCACGCGCGCCCGAAGCTCAGCTCCTCGACCTCCGTCGCGTACCCGCGGTTGCGGATGTCGGCGGCGATGGCCTCGAACTCCGTGCGGTCCGCGATCGTGTGCGGCGTGAACTTCTCCACGCCGGCCGCGAAGTACTCGTCGACGAACGATGCCGGCAGACCGGCGAGCAGCACCTTGCCCATGCCCGTGGCGTGCAGGATGCCGATCCGCCCCGCCATGGAGAAGGACTTGGGCGAGCGTGGCCCCTCGAAGTTCGCGAGGTAGTGGAGGGTCGTGCCGTCGAGCTGGGCGACGTTGACGCCGAGCCCGGTCTGCTGCGCGAGCACCTGGGCGATCTGGCGGCTGGCGCGGTAGACGGCGGAGCCATTCAGTGCGACCGAGCCGAGTGCGATCGCGGCGTAGCCGAGGCGGTACAGGCCGGTGCGCTCATCCTGGGTGACGAAGCCGATGCGGTCGAGGGCCGACATCATGCGCGACACCGTGGACTGGTTGAGCCCGGTCATCGTGCACAGCTCGGTGACGCGCAGCTCGGGCTGCTCCTCCGTGAAGCACTGCAGGAGGGTCATGGCGCGTTCGAGGGACTGCGTGCCGACTGCCTCGCGAGCGGTCATGTGGATTCCCCTTTCAAGCTGTAGGTCCACTGTAAGTGATGTTCATAAATCGCGGCCAGATCCGATTATGTGACTGTGACATTCATGTTATGGATGTTGCATCCAATTTGTGCTTTACTTTCACCAAGCCACGATGGGGTGTTCTTCTGGGACACCCCGATCCAGACCAGGAAGCACCCGTATGTCCACCATCGTGAGAGAGCAGAAGGCGCCCCCGGCGCCGCCCGCACCCGAGGCGCCACCGAAGCGCGTCGTGGCCGGTCGCTCCAAGCTGACGGTACGCGATCGCCACTTCGGATTCATGATCGCGCTGCCGGCGGCGCTCCTCTTCCTCGTCATCTCCGTTGTGCCGCTGGTCTCGAGCATCGGCACCAGCCTGTTCAAGCAGTCCCTGCTGCGGCCGGAGCGCACCTTCGTCGGGTTCGACAACTACGCGCGGGTGATCGGCGAGTTCGCGGCCCGGCTCGGCACGACCCTCACGTTCAGCGTGCTGGCCACGATCTTCCCGGTGCTCCTGGGCGTGGCGCTCGCCGTGCTCCTCAACGCCCGGCTGCGTGGCCGCAACCTGCTGCGCGGCGCGCTGATGCTGCCGTGGCTGCTGCCCGGCGTCGTCGTCGCATTCCTGTGGGCGTGGATCTTCAACGACAACTACGGGGTGCTCAACTACCTGCTGCAGCACGTCGGTCTGCACCCGGTGAGCATGCTCGGGAGCCCGGCCGGCGCCATGGCCGCCGTGGTGATCGCCAAGACGTGGAACTCGTTCCCCTGGATCATGGTCGTCGCCCTGGCGGCCCTGCAGACGCTCCCCGCCGACCAGCTCGAGGCGGCCGCCATCGACGGGGCGTCGCGCCGCCAGCGCTTCTGGCTCATCTCCTTCCCCCACCTGCTCGGCCCGGTCGCGCTCGTGGCGATGCTCGAGTTCATCTACAACTTCGGCAACTTCGACACCATCTTCGTGATGACGGGCGGGGGCCCGGGCGACTCCACGACGACGCTGGCCGTGGACCTCTACAACCTGGCGTTCGGTAGCTACGACCTGGGGGCGGCATCCGCGATGGGAGTGCTCTGGCTGGTGCTGCTCGGCATCGTCTCGGCGGGCTACCTCTTTCTCAACCGGCGACTGGAGAACCGATGAGCCGCGGCAACGAAGTCGGGTTGGCGATCACCAACCCGCGACTCGGGATCGGCGGACGGATCGCGCTCATCCTTCTGGGGGCGTTCGCGCTGCTGCCCGTCTACTGGCTCGCGGCCACCGCCTTCACGAAGCGCGAGGATGTGTTCGCCGCGAACCGCCCGCTGTTCCCGCTCGCGCCGACGCTGGAGAACTTCATCACGTTCTTCAAGGACGACGCGTTGCTGAGGGACATGGGCAACAGCTTCATCGTCTCGATCGGCACCGCGGTGCTGTCGGTGGTCGTGGGCGGGCTGATGGCCTACTCGCTCTCGAAGTTCCGGTATCGCGGGCGCAATGCGCTGATGCTGATGCTGCTGCTCGGCCAGCTGATCCCTGGTGCGCTGCTGCTGATCTCGCTCTACCTGATGCTGGCCTCGGTCGGTCTGCTCTATACCTATGTCGGCCTCATCCTGTCGTTCACCACCTTCACGCTGCCGCTCACGGTCTTTCTGCTCAAGGGGATCATCGACGCGCTGCCCGACGAGATCCTCGAGGCGGCCAAGGTGGACGGCCTCGGGGCCTGGGCGACCACCTGGCGGATCGTCGCGCCGCTCATCGTGCCGGGCATCATCGCGGCGGCCATGTTCGCCTTCATGCGCGCCTGGAGCGACCTGCTGTTCGCGCTCACCCTGGCCGGCCCGGACAAGCAGACGCTCCCTGCCGGGCTCACCAACGCGTTCATCCGCGACGGAACCGGGGACTGGCCGGCGCTCATGGCGTCGGCGCTCATCACCTCCCTCCCGCTCGCCATCATCTTCGTCCTGCTCCAGCGCTACTTCGTCTCCGGCCTCGCGGCCGGGGCCGTGAAGGGCTGAGCGCTCCCGCTCCACCCGCACCACCTCCATCCCTCACGCACCCGCACTTCAAAGGAGAATCCATGAACCAGCAGACCAGCGCGTTCACCCGCAGGTCGTTCCTGATCGGATCCGGCAGCCTGGCCACCCTCGGTGTCCTCGCCCTGGCCGGATGCGCCACCCCCACGCCCGCGGGCCTCGGCCCGTCGGCCACCGCCGGCGGCGGCACCTCGGTAAAGACGCTGAACTTCTACAACAACGTGCTCGGCGACGCGGGCCAGAAGGCCGCCTGGCAGAACATGGTCGCGGCCTTCGAGAACAACTCGCCGGCCACGATCAACCCCGTGATCTACCCCTCCGACCAGGCGGCCACCCAGCTCGCGCTTCTCGCGCGGTCGGGCAAGCTGCAGGGTGTCGGGCAGGCGGGCCCGTGGCAGGTGCTGACGCCGTTCGACCTGCTGGCCGACCTGAGCGACCTCGCGGACGGCCTCGACATCCCCAAGGGCATCCTCGACACCTACACGACCAACGGCAAGCTCTGGGCGCTGCCGACCACGGCGGGCGGCATCGGCATGGTCGTCAACGGCGAGATCGCCAAGAGCGTCGGGCTGAAGGCCGGCCTCACGACGGACGAGTTCGCCACCGTGCTCGAGAAGATCAAGAAGCAGGACCCGGGCATGATCCCCTACGCGGCGGTCACCAAGACCGACCTCAAAGACATCGTGCCGTGGATGTGGGGGTTCGGCAGCGAGGTCGTCGACGACAAGCTGAAGGTGACGATCGGCGACTCCGAGAGCGTCGCGGCGGTGCAGTGGTACAAGGGCCTGCTCGACCAGGGCCTCACCAGCGCCAATGTGGCCCGCGCCGATGCGCGCGTGCTCTTCGCCAAGGGCAAGACCGCCCTCTACGACGACGCACCGATTGCCGGCACGTTCGTCACCACGAACGGTGGCACGCAGAGCCTGGTCGACAACCTGACCACGATCTCGCGCCCGACCGACGGCACGAAGGCGTCGTTCAACCGCAGCTGGGGCGGCGGCCTGTTCGCCACGGCGGGCGCGGGCGAGAAGACGAGCCGCGACTTCATCAAGTACATCGCGAGCGACGTCACCGCGGCGACCGTGCTGTTCACGCAGTCGTCCCTGGCGCCGGCGTCGAAGAAGGTCGCGGGCAAGATCGCCAACCTGCAGAGCAACTAAT
>JAODAU010000387.1 GCA_025463615.1 Microbacteriaceae bacterium
GACGTGCGCATGATCGGCGACAGCGGCGGCAAGGCCCCACAGTGGGCGAAGGGCGTCTCCGGCGCCAACAACGTGGCGCGCACGATCGGCGCGATCTCGTCGCTGTTCTTCCAGATCGGGGGCACGATCGAGAAGCACGTGGTGAACGGCCAGACCGGCGCCATCCTGCGCGACCGCGACGGAAAGGTGCTCAACACCTGGACGCTGGACGTGCTCGACGGCCAGGTGCAGACGATCCGCACGGTGCTCAACCCCGACAAGCTCGCGCACATGGGGCCGGTCGCCGACGCGTGGGCGCTGCTGCGCGAGGCGAACCAGGCGCGGCGACCGCAGAACTAGGTCAGCCGAGCTGGATGCCGTGGCTGGCCATGGCGGGAACCGGGTCGACCGTGAGCCCCTGGATCCGGTACTCGAAGTAGAGGTGGCAGCCGGTGCTGTCGCCCGACGAGCCGACCTGCCCGATGTTCTGCCCGGCGACCACCTTCTCGCCGACCGCCACGAGCACGCCGCTGTCGAACATGTGCGAGTACGCGGTGGAGATGCCCTGGCCGTAGGTGATCACGATCTCGTCGCCGGCGAGCCCGGCGTAGGTCACCGACGTGACGGTGCCGCCGGATGCCGCGTAGAACGGCGTTCCGCAGGGCGCCGCGAAGTCGTCGCCGCGGTGGAACCCGCTGTCGCAGCCGACCCCGGAGGTGCAGATCACCTGGCGCGGACCCCACGGCGAGACGATCGGGCGGTCGATGGGCTTGGCCCAGCCGTCCATGCTGCCGATGCCGGGGCCGCCCTGCGGGTAGGCCTTGCCGATCACGATCTTGTCGCGCACCACGCTCGCCATCGAGGCGTTGCGGGCGACGGAGACCGACTGGGTCGGCCCGTGCGCGATCGCCTGCGCCTGGATCTCGCCTGCGGCCCCGGTGGCGGATGCCGCGGGCAGCGCCAGCGCGGAGGCGAGCCCCAGCGACACGATGGTGGCGACGGCGGCCGCAAGCAGTCGGCGCAAAGGGGTCTTGGGCTTCGACCGGAGGGAGCGCTCGCGCCGATTCGGGGCGGCGCGAACCGCGGAGTGCTTGCCTGACATGTCCTGATCCACACTAACCCGGGCGGCCGCGAAGGTCACACCGGAGGCATCCTCGGGTTCTCTAGGGCGCCAGGTCGCGGCTCGCGATCGCCTCCGGGGTGCCGACGACCAGCACCATGGCGCGCTTCCAGGCGCCGGCGATCTCGAGCAGGGGGATGCGGGTGTCCAGCTGCCAGTAGGTCTCGAGCCCGTTCACGAACGCGATGATCGCGTGGGCGATGACCTCGACATCCGTGTCCAGGCGCACGTCGCCGAGGTCCTTGCCCGCCTCCAGACCGCGCCTCAGGTTCTCGTGCACGGAGGCGGCGCGGGTCACCAGCCGGGCGTGCAGCGGGTCGTCGGGGTTGAGGTTCTCGGCGAGGAGCTCGGTGAACAGCCCGAGCGTCGCGGGGCGCTGGGCCCACTCGCGCACGAGCGCCTCCACGTCGTCGAAGACCTCGAGGCCCACCGCCGGATACGTGGGCGTCACGTGCGGGTCGAGGCCGTCGCGCACGTCGAGCGCGGCGTTGAGCAGGGCATCCTTCGTGGGGAAGTGGTGCAGCAGGCCGGCCTTGGAGACCCCGGCCGCGTCGGCGATCTCGACGAGCGAGACGCCGCGCGAGCCGCGCCGCGCGATGAGGTCGATCGCCGCGGTGAGGATCTCCTGCCGGGTCTCGCTGCCCCGCGCCCGGTTGCCCCTGCGCGCGCTCTCGGTGCGCTCGATGTTGCTAGTCGGCACGCGGGACACCCCCTTCGACTCGATGGTTGCGTGTGAGCATGGTGATAGCGTACGGTACATATCCAACCGACCACACGGTCGGATATGTCACCGGACCAACAGACAAGGATGTCAGCGTCATGACCCGTTCCCCCCTCGCGCGCGCCGCATTGGCGGGCGTTGCCATTGTCGGCCTGCTCGCAATGGCCGGCTGCTCCGCCGTCTCGGGCGGCACCGCCTCGACGGACTCCCCCTCGGGCGCGGCCCGAACCGTCTCCAAGATCACCTACGTGAACCCGCTCCCCTCCTACCCCGCCTTCAACGTCGCCGGCGAATGCTTCAAGAAGGAGGCCAAGAAGTTCGGCTGGTCGCCCACCGAGGTCGGCATCACCGGCACCGGCGTGGACAACCAGGGCTCGATCAACCAGATCTCGCAGGCCACCGCCTCCGGGGCCGACGCGCTGGTCGTGTTCCCCACGGTCACCTCGCTCTTCACCCCGGTCATCCAGGCCGCCCGCCAGAAGGGCCTGTATGTCGTGGCCCTCAACGCGGGCGCCCCGAGCACCGGGCAGCAGACCCAGGTCGGCACCGACCAGGCGCAGATGGGCGCCACCATGGCCGACGGCCTCGGCAAGGTCGCCCCGAACGCCCACGTCGGGTTCATCTCGCTCTCCGCCAGCACCGCACCGCACGCGCAGGCGATCAAGGGCTTCCAGGACGAGGCGGCCGCCAAGTTCCCGAACATGAAGACGGTCGCGAGCGAATATGACGGCGGTGACGCCACCAAGGATGTCGACATCTTCCGCAACATGATCGCGGCCCACCCCGACATGGACGCCATCTTCCCGATCGAGGGCGCCGCGATCAGCGCGGCCGTCACCGCGGTGCAGGAGGCCGGCAAGACCGATTCCATCAAGGTGCTCGGCCTCGACCTCACCGACCAGACGCGCGAGCTGCTCACGCAGGGCAAGCTGTACGGCGTGGGCGACCAGGGCTGGTGCGAGATGGGAACCAAGGCAGTGGATGCCGTGAAGAGCCTGCAGGACGGCAAGAAGCTCCCCGCCCTCATCCCCACCAAGGTGACGTTCTACACCGTGGACAACCTGCCGGCCCAGTGAGCGACACCACCACCGCACCCGCCCTCCGCCTGTCGGGTATCTCGAAATCCTTCGGGCACATCACCGCCCTCTCCGGCGTGGACCTCGAGGTCCGCGCCGGGGAGGTGCTGGCCCTGCTCGGCGACAACGGCGCCGGCAAGAGCACCCTCGTGAAGATCATGTCCGGCCTCTACCAGGCGGATGACGGCGAGATCCAGGTCGCCGGCGTCCCGCGCCGGTTCTCCACCCCCGCCGACGCGCGCGACCTCGGCGTCGCGACCGTCTACCAGGACCTCGCCCTGGTGGAGGTGCTCGACGTGGCGACGAACATGTTCCTCGGGCAGTTCCCGCGCCGCGGGCCGTTCGTGGACCGCAAGCGGATGGTGCGCGAGACGCGCGAGTTCCTGGCGTCGCTCAACGTGACCGTCGCCGACGTGCATACGCCGATCGGCATGCTCTCGGGCGGCCAGCGGCAGATCATCGCGATCGCCCGGGCGATCCGTCTCGGGGCGGACACCGTGCTGCTCGACGAGCCGACCGCCGCCCTCGGCGTGCGCGAGACGGCGCAGGCCGCGGACATGGTGCGCACGCTGCGCGACCAGGGAAAGGCCGTGGTGCTCATCACCCACGACATGGAGCTCGTGTTCCAGATCGCTGATCGGGCGCAGGTGCTCCGCCTCGGCCGCGTCGCGGGCGTCCGGGAGGTCGCCAGGACCACACGGCAGGACATCATCGGCCTCATCACGGGCGCGAACATCGGAGAACGGGCATGAGGGGCGTCATCCGCCGCATCGGTGCCGGCCAGCAGCTCGGCATCGTCGCGATCATCGTGGTGCTGGTCGTCGTCTCGACGATCATCAACCCGACCACGCTCACGCAGGGCAACATCATCGAGGTGCTGCGTTCCACGGCGATCTACTTCATCGCCGCGTGCGCCGCCACGCTGGTGCTCGTCGGCGGCGGGCTCGACCTCTCGATCGGCTCCATTTTCGCCGTGGGCGCGATCGCCGTCGGGCTCCTGCTCAACCTCGGCACGCCCTGGCCGCTCGCCGTGATCGGCGCGATCGTGGTCTCGGGGCTGTTCGGCGCGGTCAACGCCTTCTTCATCCTGCGCATCAAGGTGCCGCCGTTCATCACCACGCTCGGCATGAGCTTCGCCGCGGTGGGCCTCGTCACCGTGGTCACGGGCGGCAACCCGCTGTTCCGCTTCCCGGACGCGTTCAACAACATCGGGCAGCTGAACCTGTTCGGGGTTCCGTTCCTCGTCTACTACGCCGTGATCATCGGCGTGGTCTTCCACCTCGTGCTCGAGCGCTCCCGCTTCGGCTACGACACGAGGGCGATCGGCGGCAACGCGAGCGCGGCCCTCTCCAACGGCGTGCGGGTGACCCGGGTGACGGCCACGCTCTACATCGTGAGCGGGGCGATCGCCGGCCTCTGCGGCATCCTGCTCACCGCCCGGGTGAGCACGGCCGACCCGGCCGCGGGCGGCACGGGATTCACGTTCCAGGTGCTGGCGGCGGTGATCATCGGTGGCACGAGCCTGTTCGGCGGCATCGGCACCATCACCGGCACGGCCCTCGGATCGCTCCTGTTCTCGGTCATCAACAACGTGCTGGCCCTCACCAACACCAACCCGCAATGGCAGAACGTGGCCACCGGTGTGATCCTGGTGGCGGCGGTCGCCTTCGATACCGCCCGCAGGTCGCGCCGATTCAAGGCGGGACGATGACGGCGGCGAGGTCGACGGGCCTCGCGGCGCAGCGCGACCTCGAGATCACCCTCCGCTTCCATCACGCGGAGAAGAGCTCGGAGCTCGCACGGCTGCACGCCACCGAGGCGGATGTCGCGCCGATCGTCGCCCGCGAGCTCGGGTTGACCCTGCCCGAGCTCGCCGCGGAACGGCGCGCCCTCGAGCTGCTGGCCGCGTCGGCGGCGCTGGAGGTGCTCGCGCGACCCGGCATCGCCGAGCTGGTGCGCGACCTGCCCTTCCGCACCGGCGCCACCATCGTCGTGATCGGGGACTCGCTCTCGGACGACGTGCTCTCGTGGGCCAACCAGCTGTCGACACTGCTGGCCACCGCGCTCCCCGAGCGCCGGCTCCGGGTGGTCAACGCTGGCCGGAGCGGGGACACGACGGCCGAGGTGATCGCGCGCCTCGACGCCGTAGTCGCCGAGCGCCCGGCGTGGGTGCTGCAGCTGCTGGGCACGAACGACGCGCGCAGGCACGGGCTCGCGGCCCATGCCGTGTTCACGGCCGAGCAGACGGCGCACAACTTCGAGACGATCCGCGACATCCTGCGGACGGAGACGCAGGCGATGGTCGTGCGGATGACGCCGCCCGCGATCGACGTCGACCGCATCTCCACCTGGGAGCCGTTCACCGCGCAGCACATCTCCTGGCGCCCCGAGGACGTGCGCCGCATCGGCGATGAGCTCCTGGCGGCCGACCCCACGACCATCGACCTCGGTCACGCCCTCGACGCCGCCGACGCGCTCGGCCCGGACGGTCTGCACGCCTCGCTCGCGGGTCACCAGGCGATCCTGGAGACGCTGGTGCGGCGGCTTTCGATCTAGGGGTTCGTCTCCGCCGGGACATCCAGCACCCGCGTCACCCCGTCGAGCACCAGCGCCAGCCGACGCTCGAACACGACGTCCGGGTCGGGGTAGTCCTCGGCCTCGCGGATGAACCGCTCGAAGTACGGGTTCTCGCCCCGCTCGATGATCTCGATCACGTAGTTCTTCATGTAGAGGTGCCAGCCCTCCGCGTCTATGCCGCTGCGGGCATGCGCCTCCTGTTCGGCCAGCTCCTCCTGCACGAAGCCGGCGGTGAACTGCAGGGTGGTGGAGACGGCATCCATGATCCGGTCGATGCTGCGGCCGGGGGCGTCGAGGGCGGCGAGCTGGTACTCGAGCATGCGCACGGAGTTCGGCCCCAGCATCGGACGCTGCACGAGCTTGCCGATCCACGGATGCCGGTGGTACAGCTGGCGGAGCTCGCGCGCCTGCGCGGCGAGCCGCTCGCGCCAGCCTTCGTCGGCGGCGTCGAGGCGCAGCTCACCCAGCGCCGCGTCGTACATGAGCTCGGTGAGGTCCTCGCGGTTGCCGACGTGCCGGTAGAGCGACATCGGCGCGCGGCCGAGCCGGGCAGCGACGGCGCGCATCGTCACCGCGTCGAGGCCGTCCTCGTCGGCGATGGCCATCGCGGTCGCGGTGATGGTGGCGTAGTCGAGCAGGCGGGCCGGGCCGCGGCCCTGCTCGGACAGGCGGGCCCAGATGACGGGGCGGGCGGTGGCGTCCACGAATCTCCGATCGGGTTGCATACATCGTACACGTCCTGTACGGTCGAGGGCATGCGGTCGCGTACGCCGTACATGACCCAACCCTTCAGGAGCTTGCCATGACCACTCATCACGACATCGCGATCATCGGCGGCGGCCTCGGCGGCCTCACGCTTGCGCTCATCCTGCACCGCCACGGCATCGCGTCGACGGTCTACGAGCTCGACGCCTCGCCGCTCGCCCGGCGCCAGGGCGGCATGCTCGACATGCACGAGGAGTCGGGGCAGTTCGCGCTGCGCGAGGCCGGTCTGTTCGATGAGTTCCGCGCGCTGATCCTGCCCGGCGGCGAGGCGACCCGGGTGATGGACAAGACCGCGACCGTGCTCTTCCAGGACGACGGCGACCACGGCGAGCACGGGCGACCCGAGGTGGACCGCGGGGAGCTTCGTGACATCCTGCTGGCGGCGCTGCCCGACGAGAGCATGCGCTGGGGCTCGAAGGTCACCGCGGTGCGCGCCGTGGACGACGGCCACGAGGTCGAGCTGGCCGACGGCACCACCTTCACCGCCGGCCTGCTGGTGGGCGCCGACGGCGCATGGTCCAGGGTGCGCGCCGCGCTCTCCCCCGCGACCCCCGCCTACCTCGGCCTCACCTTCGTCGAGCTGCGGCTGGATGACGCTTCCGTCGCCCACGCGGGGGCGCTCGCGACCGCGGGCAACGGCTCCCTCTTCGCGCTCGACGACGAGAAGGGCCTGCTCTCACACCGCGGCAGGCACGACACGCTGCACGTCGGCGCCGCGCTCAAGCTCGCCGCGGACTGGCCGCGCTCGCCCGAGGCGGAGTCCGCGAAGCCGTTCCTCGAGGCCCAGTTCGACGACTGGGACCCGCGCCTGCGCGCCCTGGTCGCCGAGAGCACCAGCCCCTTCGAGGCGTACCCGCTCTACGCCCTGCCGACCGGCCACCGCTGGGACCACACCCCCGGCATCACGCTGATCGGCGACGCCGCGCACCTGATGAGCCCGTTCGCCGGTGAGGGCGCCAACCTAGCCATGCTCGACGCCGCGGAGCTCGCGCTCGCGATCGCCTCGGACCCGCGGCATCCGGATGCCGCCATCGCCGCCTCGGAACGCGCCATGGTCGAGCGCGCCGAGCCGGCCGCCGAGGAGTCCGCTGCCACGCTCGAGCTGTGCTTCCAGCCCGGCGCCGCGAAGGCCCTCAGCGAACTGATGAGCGGGTTCGGGCGCGGCTAGGGCCAGAGCCGCTGCTGCGCCCAGCCCTCGCCGACCCGGGTATAGCGCAGGCGCAGGTGGTCGCGGGTGTCGCTGCCCTGCCAGAACTCGACGGATGCCGGGTGCAGCCGCCACAGCGTCCAGTCGGGCGCGACCAGGCTGGGCTCCTCGGCGAGCCGGGCGCGCGCACGCGCCACGGCATCCGCGTCGTTGGGCGCGGGCTCGCTCTGCGTGCCGGCCAGGGCGATCGCCTTCGCCGTGAGCCCGCGCTCGCGGAAGTCCTGGGCGGCCTCCTCGGCCGTGGCCTCGACGACCGGCCCGCGCAGGCGCACCGAACGCAGCTGCGACGGCCAGTAGAAGGTGAGCGCGGCGACCGGGTTCGCGCGCAGCTGCAGGCCCTTGGCGCTGCGGCGGCCGCTGGCGAAGGTGAAGCCGCCGTCATCCGTGACGTCCTTGAGGATCAGCACCCGGGCATCCGGCACGCCGTCGGTGCCGAGCGTGGAGAGCGTCATGGCGTGCGGTTCGGGGATGCCGGCGGCGACCGCCTCGCCGAACCAGGCCTCGAACAGGTCGCGCGGGTCATCCGGCGCCGCGTCCGGGTCGAACGCCGGGGGCGTGCCGACCAGGCTCGCCAGGTCGCGCAACCGATCCCGCATGCTCGTCATCGCTCCATCGTGGCACGCTGGGCTCATGGACGGGAAGTTGCGGTGACGGGACGGCGTTGGCTGGTGGCGGCCGGGATCCTCGCGGGCTGGGCCGTCGGCGCGGTCGTCGTGCGGGTCGGGCTCGACTGGGCGGACGGCTTCCCCTATGCCGCCGCGTCGGAGTGGCGATACCTCGGCGTCGCGGTCGTCGCGCTGGTCATCGCGGTGGGCGGCACCCTCGCCGCCATCCTCCTCGGGCGCCGCACCCGCGGTCGGTTCGGCAA
>JAODAU010000251.1 GCA_025463615.1 Microbacteriaceae bacterium
CCGGCCGCCGGTATCCTCGGCTGGCTGATCGTCGAGCGCTTCAAGGACGGCAAGCCCACGTCGATCGGTGCCGCGTCCGGCGCCGTCGCGGGTCTCGTCGCGATCACCCCGGCCTGTAACATCCTGACCCCGGGCTGGGCCATCGTGCTCGGCATCCTGGTGGGTGTGGTCTGCGCCTTCGCGATCGACCTCAAGTACAAGCTGGGCTTCGACGACTCGCTCGATGTCGTGGGCATCCACCTCGTCGGCGGTCTCATCGGAACGCTGTACATCGGCTTCTTCGGCACCGGCATCGGCCTGGTCGACAGCGGCAGCTTCAAGCAGCTGGGTGCGCAGTTCGTCGGCGCGGTCGGCGTGATGATCTACTCCTTCGTCCTGGCCTTCGCCATCGGCTGGATCATCCAGAAGACGATCGGATTCCGCATCACCAACGAGGACGAGGTCGCCGGCGTCGACACCGTCGTGCACGGCGAGGTCGGTTACGAGCTCGAGACCTCCTCGTAGGTCGAACGACACAGCAATCGAGATGGGGTGTCGTCCTTCGGGACGGCACCCCATATCGTTGTGCCGGGAGGCCCGATGACCGCACTGCTCTCCGCGCTGGCGACCGTCGGCGTGGCCGCCGTCACCGTCGGCGTCGCGCTGCTGTCGCGCGCACTCGGCGGAGCGCCCGTACTGCGGGCCCTGCTGGTCGCCCTGCCCGCGCCGGCGGTCGCGCTGGCCGCCTGGGCGCTGCACCTCACCACTATCGCGGCGCCCTTCGCCGCGCCGATCGCCGCGCTGGCCTGGCTGTTCGCGGTGCTGGCCGCGGTGGCCCGCCCGGATGACGCTGCCGCGGCCCGCGCGATCGTCGCCGCCGTGCTCACCGCCGCCGTCTTCCTGCCCGTCGCCAGCGTCGTGCTCTCGATCGATTACGACCCGTTCGGCACCGGGATCGGCTTCATCGACCTCGGCTGGGCGCTGCCCGCGCTCGTCGCGGGCGGTGCCGCCGGCATTGCGGGCGGGGTTGCGGGGAGGAGGGTCTCCGCGGCCTCGATGGGGTGGCGGGAGGTGGCGCTGCCCCTCGTGCTGCTGTGGGCGGGCGGCGTGCTGTGGCTGTACGGGATCTCGTTGGAGCCGGGGGAGGGGGCGGCATCCGTTGTCCTGAACGCCGTGCTCATGCCGCTGATCGGGTGCGCGTTCTGGGCGATCGTCGAGCGGGCGCGGCGGCGCACGAACACGCCGGCCGGCCTGGCGCTCGGGCTGCTGGCGGGACTGGCCGCCGCCGCCCCGGCTGCGGGCAACGTCATTCCACTGCTCGGCGGAGTGATCGCCGCGGTGGCCGGCGGGGTGGGCGCCCTGCTGCCGTGGCGTCGGCGGATGTCGGGGCCGGCCAGGATCGCCGTGACCGTGCTCGGCGGGGCCGGCATCAGCATCGTGCTGCTCGGGGCGCTCGGGCGCGACGTCGCCTTCATCTACACCGGCCAGCCCGAGGTGCTGTTCACGCAGGTGACGAGCCTGCTGCTCGCCGCGGTCGGCGGGTTCGCGGTGGGTCTGGTGGCGTGGCTCGTGGCCGGCGCGGTCAGCCGACGGCGCGCACCATGATCTCGCGCGCGACCCCGGCCTCGGGGATCGGCAGCAGCGGGTAGTTGTGGATCATGCCCTCGACCTCGTGGAAGTCGAGAGACAGCCCCGCGGTCACCGCCAGCGTGCGCAGCCGGTGGGCGTCGGCGTTCAGGATGTCGCGGGTTCCCGTGAACACGGTCACGGGCGCGAGGCCCTCGAGCGAGCCGTAGATCGGGCTCACGAGCGGATCGGCGTCCGCCAACGCGCCGCGGTAGAGGTCTCCCGCCGCCCTCGACCCGGGCACCGCGAGCCACGGGTCGCGCGGCGCGATCTCGGCCAGGCGCGGGTCGCTGCAGCTCACGTCGAGCCACGGTGCGATGAGGATGGTGGCGTGCGCAGACGGGATGCCGCGGTCTCTCAGCACCTGCGCCACGGCCAGCGCCATGCCACCGCCCGCCGAGTCGCCGAAGATGCTGACGTTGGCCGCGCCGAACTCGTCAATGAGCGCCGCCGCGAGGTCCGCCGCCTTCGGCACCATCGTGTCCGCGGTCTCGGCCGGCGCCAGCGGAAGGATAGGCACGGTGAAGGTGATGCCGCCGCGGTCGGCGAGGTCGGCGATCATCGTCCAGTGCTGGGGCGCGATCTCGTAGACGTACGAGCCGCCGTGGAGGTACAGGGCGTGACGGGTCGAGGCACCGCGGGGTGCGACCGTGTAGACCTGCCAGCCGGCGACCGTGCGGGAGGTGACATCCGCGCGCCGGGTCACGGCCGACGGGGGAGTGCTCGACACGGGGTTCCTTCGCAGGCGCGCGACGTGCGCGAGCGTGCGGTCGGCGCTGCTGAAGCGTCGCTTACCGCCCCGCAGCGTGATCGCCAGCGGCATGAGCCGCGCGGCAAGACTGGTCATCGCGTCATCCTGATCCCGGTGTCGACACCGCTCGCGGCGCCACGCCGACGCCGTCCACCCGTGGTTCGGAGCCACGCGCTCACCCGCTCGGGGTGACCGTGCCGACACCCACGCGCTGGCACACTCGCTGCCATGGTCCAGACGGTAGGTCAGCTCCTGCCGCTCGCGGTCTGCATCGCGCTCAGCACGGTGCCGATCGTCGTCACCATCACCCTGCTGCTCGGGCCCCGGTCGCGAGGGTCGTCGCTCGGCTTCCTGCTTGGGTGGGTGATCGGGATGTTCCTGGTCGTCACCGTGCTCTACCTGCTTGCCACCGCGCTCCCCGGCACCACCCTCCCCAGCTACCGGCCGCTGGTCGGCTGGGTGGAGATCGTGGTCGGACTCGCGCTGATCGCGTACGGTGTCACCTCGTTCATCCGGCGCCCGAAGCAGCGCCCGGAGGCGGAACTGCCCCGCTGGATCAGCGCGATCGGCACGGTGCGTCCGATCACCGCGTTCGGCCTCGCGCTCGTGCTCTGCCTGCGGCCGAAGGCCCTGCTGATCTCGATCGCCGCATCGCTGGTGGTCGCGGGAAGCTCGCTCGGGTTCACCGCGTCGCTCATCGTCTTCGCCATCTTCGTGGGAATCGGTGCGGCGACCGTGCTCGTGCCGGTCGTCATCTCGCTCGCCCGCCCCAACGCGATGAAGCGGCCGCTCGAGAGCGCACAGGCCTGGATCAGCCGCAACAGCCGCACGGTGACCACCGTGGCCGTGCTCATCGTGGGCACCGTGATCGTCGGGCACGGCATGACCGAGCTGTAGGCACTCACCCGAAAGTGTTGAGGCCGTGACCGCTGGCCGCTCATTACCGTGTGACTGCGCCGGCGGGAACGGTCCGGCCGACACGGATCGAGGGAGACATCGCAATGTGGAGCAACTTCTGGGACATCGTCTGGTTCTTCTTCTGGACGTTCGCCTTCATCGCCTACCTCATGGCGCTGTTCTCGATCGTGAGCGACCTGTTCCGTGACCACACGCTCAACGGCTGGTTCAAGGCGATCTGGATCATCTTCCTGATCTTCGTGCCGTTCCTCACGGCCTTGGTCTACCTGATCGCCCGCGGCAAGGGCATGGCCGAGCGCAGCCGCCGCAGTGCCGAGCAAGCGGAGGATGCCGCCAAGGCCTACATCCGCACCACCGCGGGCACGAGCCCGGCCGAGGAGATCTCGAAGGCGAAGGCGCTCCTGGATTCGGGAACGATCACGCAGGCCGAGTTCGACGCGCTCAAGGCGCGGGCGCTGGCGTAGGGGCCCGCCATGACGTTCTGGTCGTTCTTCTGGTACTTCATCTCGATCTTCGCGTTCATCGCGTACCTCTTCGCGCTGTTCTCGGTGATCATCGACCTCTTCCGGGACCATAAGCTCAACGGCTGGTTCAAGGCGATCTGGGTCATCTTCCTGATCTTCGTGCCCTTCCTCACCGTGCTGGTGTACCTCATCGCACGTGGACGCGGGATGGCGGAGCGCAGCCAGCGCGGCCGTGCGCCGGTCGGCACGCAGGACTCGGACTACCCGGCTTCGCGACCGTCCGCGAACCCCGCTGCGGACATCGCGGCCGCCAAGGACCTCATGGACCGCGGGATCATCACCTCCGGCGAGTTCGACGCCCTCAAGAACAAGGCGCTCGGCGGCAAATTCTGACCTCGGCTACGCCTCCTCGACGACGACCACGGTCACGTCGGGTTCCGGCCGCTGGAACAGCGCGTAGAGCAGCGCGACCACCGCTACGACCAGTGCGACCACACCCACCGTGGTCGGCGTGAGCGGTCGCGAGAACAGCAGGATGACGGCCACGACCACCGCGATCGCGCCCCAGACCGCGTAACGGATGCGGTACAGCGCGGAACCCACCGTGCGGTTCGCGATGCCGTGGCGGTCGAGGAAACGGTGGGTGCGCGCCATCCCGTGCCCCCAGACCGAGCGGATGGCGACGGCCTGCCGCGATCGCCCGGCCAGGAACCCGATCGCGGCCGCCGTGAGCCCCACCAGCACGAGCGCGAGGCCGGCGGCCCGCACCTCGGTCGTGAGGGTGTCGAACAGCGTGTTGGTCACGTCCTTCGAGATTCCTCGCGACGCGACCGACGAGCCCGCGATGAACCGCACGACGATGAGCGCCACCAGAAGCAGCGCAGTGGCGACGACGACACCGAGGCCCGCGCCGACCGTCGCCCTCGGCCGATTGCGCGCAATCACCACCCCGAGGACGAGAAGCACGAGCCCGATCCAGGGCAGCACGGCGGAGAGCCCGACCAGCAGCTGGTACGCGGCGCGCACCTGGCCGATGTGGGAGACCGTCGCGACGACGATCGTCCTGTCCACGACCGGGATCCGGCTCGCCAGCGGGAAGTTCGCCTTCTCGAGCTGGGTCTTGACCGCGGTGATGATCGGCGCCAGCTGGATGCCGACCTTGCCGTCGTCCCCGACGACGAGTGCGGTGGAGGTGTCGTTCGTGAGAATGGCGTCGAGCTGCGTGTGGCTGAGCCGCAGCGCTTTGTCCCACACCGTCTGGAACTGCTTCGACTCGATGAAGTCGTCCACGGACGTGTTCAGGAGGTTGCGGATGCCGTCGGCGGCTGCCGGGGCCAGCCCCTTGACCGCGTTCGCGACGGCCGGCCGCCGCGCCAGGCTGGCCAGCCCGTCGAACGCGTCGTTGGTGTACCCGTCGATGTCGACGCGGTTCTCGATCGCCGTCACGACGGCCGTGCCGATGGCGGCGCGCACCTCGGGATCGTGCGACAGCGGCGCGAGGCTCGCCACGAAGCGGTCCGTGTCGCTCACCTCGGTCGCCGCCCACGACGCGACCAGCGCGAGCGGTGCGAGCAGGGCGCCGATCGTGATGAAGACGACCGCGATGATCGTGCGCCAGACGCCCCGGCCGCGGGAGGGCCGCGACGTCACCGTTGCATCGCCGATCTCCCGCTTCAGCCGCTCGTTCTCCTCCTTCAGCGCCGCGAGTTCGCGCGCGAGCGCCGCGTTCGAGCTGGTTGCCATGTCCGGTGCCTCCCGATCGCGCCATCCGGCGCTGAGGCTATCGTGGGGCGCTCGGGGGTCACCGCCCCTCGCCCGCACGGGGTGAGCGGGCGTACGCGACCCTTGCGCGGTATCCGCAACTCCCTACGCTGGACCACATGAAAGCGCGACTGCAGGTGACCAGCGTGTTCGTCGACGACCAGGACAAGGCCCTGGCGTTCTACACGGAGAAGCTCGGCTTCGTGCCGAAGAGCGACGTGCCGGCAGGGGACTACCGCTGGCTCACCGTGGTGGGCGCGGATGACCCCGACGGCGTCGAGCTGCTGCTCGAGCCCGACGTGCACCCTGCCGCCAAGGCGTTCAAGCAGGCGCTGGTGAAGGACGGAATCCCGATGACCTCGTTCCTCGTCGACGACGTGACCGAGGCACACCGCGAGCTGGAGGCGGCCGGCGTCGTGTTCGTGCAGCCGCCCACACCGATGGGCGGCGTGATCGGCGCCGTGCTCGACGACACCTGCGGCAACCTGATCCTCATCGCCAGCCCGGTCGCCGCCCCGACGGCCTAGCGAGCCGCCTGTCTCGGGATCACCACCGCCCGGGCGATGAGCAGGATGGCGGCGATCGTGGGGCAGGCCACGAACACTCCCAGCAACCCCAGCAGCGCCCCACCGATGAGCGCGCCCATCAGCACCAGGTAGGCGGGCACCCTCACGGCCCGGCCGGCAATCCGCGGCGTGAGCACCAGCGACTCGACCTGCATGTAGGCGAGCATCACGATGAGCGCGATCAGGCCGGCCGTCGGCGACGTGAACAGCGCGACGATCACCACGATCGTCGTCGAGATCACGCTGCCGACCAGCGGGATCAGCGTCAGCGGAAAGGCGAGCACGGCGAGCACCAGGGCGTAGTGCACGCCGAGGATGGTAAGCAGCAGGAACGTGAACACCGAGTTGATCAGCGCCAGCAGCACCATCCCGCTCAGGTACTTGCCCACCGAGTCGGCGATCTGCTCGGAGATGTTCTCCACGCCCGGCTTTCGCGAGGCGGGCACCAGCGAGTAGAGCCCCTGCTTGATCGACGGCAGCGCCGCCACGAAATAGAGCGTGAGCACGATCACGATCAGCCCGCCGAACACCCCGTTGATGATGCCGAGGCCGATGTGCAGCGCCCCACCGCCGACGGTCAGCCAGAGGTTCGGGTCGGCGACCGCCGTCTGCACCCACTGCAGGAAGATGGTGAGGATGCCGCCCAGGTCGTCGTCGAGGGTGACGAACCACGACTGCGCCTCGATTTGGTCGAAATGGCCGGGCAGGGACCGCACCAGCGGGATCGCCTCCTCGCCGATCAACGGGATGATCAGCAGCACCAGCGCGGCGACGAACAGCACGAAGACCACCGACACCACCAGCACCGCGATGGCCGTCGACAGGCCGCGCGCCTCCAGCCAGCGGATGATCGGGAACAGCCCCAGCGCGATGAAGAACGCCGCGAAGATGAGCGTGATCACGCTGCCGACCGAGATCACCGCCGCGGCGAGCATCAGCGCGAGCACCACGGCGATGGCCGCGATGAACGCGATGCGGAACGGGCCTCCGTGCAGGGCTCCCTGGCCATTCATAGCCGGAGGTTAGTGCGGGGGAGGCGGGGCCCGTCTCACTCGAATCCGGTGAGGCCGTTCCCGACCAGCAGCACACCGAAGACGAGGAACAGAACCGCGAGGATCACGGAGTTGTTGCGCTCCAGCCAGTCGTTGAGCGAGGTCAGTGGGCCGCGCATCCGTTCGCCGGCGAGGAGGAAGACGACGACGGGCACGATGACGGTGATGGACGCGAGCAGGGTGTAGACGGCAATGCCCGCCACCTGCGCGCCGACGGTCAGCGACGCCGTGCCGATCGAGAGCCCCGCGGCCACCGAGATGAGCAGGTTCTTGGGGTTCACCCCGCCGAGGGCGAGGCCCAGCACCAGGCTGCGGCGCGGCGACGCGGCCGAGAGGGACGACATCCAGCCGGGCAGCGCGGCGTCCTTCGGGCTGCGCAATTGCTGGCGGAACTTCAGCACCGCGAGCACGAGAAGTGCGACGCCGAGCGCGATCCGCAGGATGCTCGCCACCGGGTTCGGCGCGCCCGGCTCGGACCGCGGCAGGTAGTCGGCGATCACGGTGAACACGGTGACGGCGGTCGCGACGCCCACGACCCAGCCCGCCAGAAAGAGGATGGCGCCCGGCATGGCCCGCGGCGACAGCAGCATGAGGATCGT
>JAODAU010000258.1 GCA_025463615.1 Microbacteriaceae bacterium
TCCCGGCGTTCCTGCTCGACTTCCACATCAACATCAACATCCTGCTGGCGCTCGTGACGCTGCTCACCACGATGTTCGTGAAGAAGCCGCTCGACTTCTCCGTGTTCCCGTCGCTGCTGCTCGTGGCCACGCTGTTCCGGCTGGGGCTCAACGTGGCATCCACCCGGCTGGTGCTCGGCCAGGGCTTCGCGGGCGACGTGATCGCGGCCTTCGGGCACGTGGCGGTCGGCGGGTCGATCATCATCGGCGCGGTGATCTTCCTGATCCTGGTCGTGATCCAGTTCGTGGTCGTCACGAAGGGCGCCGAGCGCGTCGCCGAGGTCGGCGCCCGCTTCACCCTCGATGCCAGGCCCGGCAAGCAGATGGCCATCGACGCCGACCTCAACGCGGGGCTCATCACCGACATCCAGGCCCGCGAGCGCCGGGCCGAGGTGGCCTCGGAGGCCGATTTCTACGGCGCGATGGACGGCGCGTCGAAGTTCGTCAAGGGCGACGCGATCGCCGGCATCGTCATCATCCTCATCAACATCGTGGGCGGCATCGCCATCGGCATGATCCAGAACGGCCTCTCTATCGGCGACGCGGTGAGCAAGTACACGCTGCTCACCATCGGCGACGGCCTGGTCACCCAGATCCCCGCGCTGCTCATGGCGGTCTCCACCGGCATGATCGTCACCCGCGCCAACTCGGACAGCGACATCGGCGCGCAGGCGGCCAAGCAGCTCACCCAGAACCGCAACGCGATGGTGATCGCCGGATGCGCCGCCATCCTCATGGCGTTCATCCCCGGCATGCCCATCATCCCCTTCGTCGTCGTCGGCTCCGGGCTGCTGATCCTGGCCCAGCGCATGAAGGCGCGCACGGCCGCGGATGCCAAGCGCGAGGCCATCTCGCAGACCGCGGGCAGCGCCGCCGACAACAGCGCGGTCGTCACCACCGAGCAGCTCATGGACCAGATGAAGGTGCACGCGCTCGAGATCATGCTCTCGCCCGACCTGGTGGACATCGTGTCGGATGCCTCGGACGACCTGCTCGCCCGCGTGCGCGCCCTGCGCCGCAAGATCGCCATGGACCTGGGAATCGTGGTGCCGCCCGTGCGCACCCGCGACAACATCGAGCTGCCGTCGGCCACCTACGTCATCCGCATCGCCGGCGTCGAGGCCGGTCGCGGCGTCGCGCCGGCCGGCAAGGTGCTCGCGCTCGGCGACGCGCTCGACTCGCTGCCCGGAACCACCATGATCGAGCCGGTCTTCGGCCTCACCGGCAAGTGGGTGCCGGCGGAGTCGCGGTACAGCGCCGAGATGACCGGCGCCACCGTGATCGACCGGGTCTCGGTGATCGTCACGCACCTCTCGTCGATCATCACGAACAACGCCGCACGCCTGCTCACCCGGGAGGACGTGCGCGTGCTCACCGAGGGCGTGCGCGAGACGAGCCCGTCGGCGGTGGAGGAGCTGGTGCCCAACCTGCTCTCGCTGGCCGAGGTGCAGCGGGTGCTGCAGGGGCTGCTGCTCGAGCTCATCCCGATCAACGATCTCCCGCGCATCTACGAGGCGCTGTCGCTGCGCGCGAAGGTGTCGAACGAGCCCGAGGGTCTCATCGAGGCCGCCCGCGTCGCGCTCGGCCCGGCACTCACCGCGCAGTACCTCGACGGCCAGACGCTGCGGGTGATCATGATCGACCCGGCGCTGGAACAGCAGATGCTCGAAGGCCTGCGCCCCTCGGAGCTCGGCACCCAGATCCTCATGGACCAGGGCCAGCTCGAGTCGCTGCTCGGCTCGGTGAAGGATGTCGTGGACCGCGTGCAGGCCAGCGGGCTGGGCGCGGTGCTGGTCTGTGCGCCGGCCCTGCGCCCCGCCATCCATCGCCTCATCGCGTCCCAGCCCGGCGGCCTGCCGGTGCTCTCGTACCAGGAGGTCACCTCCTCCACGGTCAACATCGAAACAGTCGGGGTGGTGAGAATTGCCGAATCGATATCGGCTTGAGGGTTCGTCCCTCGACGAACTGAACGCGCGCGTGCTCGCGGAGCACGGCCCCACCGCGAAGGTGGTCGCGGTCACGGCGACGACCAGCGGCGGGGTGGGCGGATTCTTCGCCCAGCGCACCTACGAGGTCGAGGTCGACGTGCCCGACGGCACCGCCCGCGACGCGCACATCTTCGACCTGCCCACCAGGGCGGGCATCGCCCAGCTGCTCGACGAGGCCGACACGGTCGAACAGCAGGTGATGTACACGGACGAGCAGCTGCCGCGGCTGTCGACCAACTCGATGGACTTCGACGCGCTCATGGCCGACCTCAGCCACAACACCGCCCAGGTGCTGCCGACGATCGAGTCGCCGGCGGTGTTCCGCCGCGCGCCGCTCTCGGGGCCCGGCGACATGGTGGCGGTGATCGGCATCGGCGAGGACGCCCTCGAGGTCGCGCGCGAGATGTCCAAGGGGTCAGGTCGGCGCGCGCTGAACGTGGCCGGATCCGTGCTGGATGACGGGCTGTACCGCCTCACGGACCGGCGCACCGTGGTGGCGGCCCGGGCATCCGGTGTGCGCGAGGAGCACGCGGTGTTCGTGGCGATCGGGCTCCCGCGGGTGGGGCTCGACGACGAGGCCGTTTACGCGCTGCACCTGGTGCAGGCCGACCAGGTCTGGGTGGTCGTGGATGTCGGCCGCAAACCCGAGGACACCGAGCGCTGGGTGCGCGCCGTGCAGGCCGCGGTGCGGGTGGATGCCGTGGCCGTCGTCGGCGCGGAATCCACGACGACGCCCAACACGGTGCACGGTTTGGGCCTTCAAGTGGGCTGGGCCGAAAGCGGTTCGATAGGCTGACGGAATGCTGGTGCTGACCCGTAAGGCGGGCGAGAAGATCGTGATCGGCGATGACATCGTCGTAACGATCCTCGATGTGCGCGGCGACGGCATCCGCATCGGCATCGATGCGCCGCGCGGGGTCAAGATCCAGCGCGAGGAGGTGCTGATCGCGGTCGCCGAGGCGAACATGTCGGCGGCCCTCGTCGACGACGCCGGCGCCGACCAGATCAAGTCCGCCCTCGGCCTCACGCTCGAGCCGCCGCGCTCGACCGGTTCGCACGCCGCGCCGCCCGCGGTCCACGAGCCGGTCACCCCGTCCGACGCGACGACCGCGCTCGCCGCGGAGGTCGCCGGCGACGCCGCCGAGCCCGACGGCCCCCCGAGCGACCTGCTGCCGCCGGAGTAGCGCGGGCCTCTGCCCGAACTCGCCCGGTCAGCGCGGCTTCCCGCGTGGCGGCGGAGTTACCCGGTCGCGGCCGGGGTTACGCCTCCCGCCGCGACCCGGTTCTCCCGCCACGATCGGGCATATCCCCCGCCGCCGTGCGCCCACATGAGCGAGTATCGCCACATCGCGTATCGCCTCCACCGCACCCCGGGAAGCACGTCCTCAGCGCATTCGCGCACCTCCGCGTACGAGAGAGCGGGCGGCCACACCGTGGGTGCCGTGTGTTCCCACAGGTTCCGTCGTCGCGAATACCACTGATGTTGCACAACCCCGAGGGCACCCCAGAGTCGATCCATCTGCGTGCTGTCACGCGCGAGCCCGACAACGACGAGCGCTCCGCCCGGAGAGGTGAGTTCTTTCAGCCGAAGCAGGGCGCCTCGCGGGTCGGGAAAGTGGTGAAGTGTCGCGACGGACGCGACAACATCGAAAGTTCGGCCGAAGTCGTGGGTGATGGCATCCGCGAGAACCCACTGGATGTCGTCGTGCTCTCTGGCTGCCTGCGCAATGACCTCTTCGTCGACATCCACCCCCGTGACGTCGGGCAACCTCTGCCGCAGCTCCGCGGCAAGAAGTCCATTGCCGGTCCCGACATCGAGGGCCGAGAGCGCCCCGGGCAGAATCGCCTCCAGTGCAACGCGATGGAGGTGGATGTTGTGATTCCAGCGGGGCGCGTCGATGCGGCTCATGATGACATCCTGCCCGCCACGCGCGCTACGGCAGCAGCGCGTCCAGCGGGCGACGGGCGAGCAGCACTATCGCGGCGTAGGTCCAGCCGTGGAGGGTGATCGTGCCGTAGCGGCTGTTCGGCAGCACGAGCGAGCCGTCGACCACGTTGTACTTCTCGTAGGTCTCTCCCGTCTCGTCGTAGTTGCGCTGGATCGTCGCCAACAGCCGATCCGCGATCAGGGAGGCCTCCGCCGTGTGCCCGTAGCGCTCGAGCCCCCAGCACGCCACGATGTGCAGCGGCGGCCACCCGGCAGGA
>JAODAU010000270.1 GCA_025463615.1 Microbacteriaceae bacterium
GCCGCGGCGGAGCTGCCTCCCCAGTCGATCGAGACCGACCCGATGAACGAAGAGACGCCCACGGGAACGGTCTGCGTGTCCTGCCCGGAGAGCACGAGCGCGAACAGGAACTCGTTCCACGAGAAGATCACGCAGAGCACGGCGGTGGCCGCCATGCCCGGGGTGGTGAGCGGCAGCGCGATGCGCCAGAACGCGCCGAACCGGCCGGCGCCGTCGACCATGGCGGCCTCCTCGAGCTCGGGCGGCAGCTCCTCGAAGAAGGAGCGCATCATCCAGATCACGATCGGCAGGTTGAACGACGTGTGCGCCAGGATCAGCGCCAGGTAGCTGCCCGTGAGGTGCAGCTGCTGGAAGATCACGAACATCGGCACGACCAGGGCGACGGCCGGCACCATCCTGCTGAACAGGATGAGGCGGGCCCACCACTCCCGCCCGCGCACCGGCAGCCGCGCCAGTGCATAGGCGAACGGAACGCCGAGGAGCAGCGACAGCGCGGTGCTGCCGAAGCCCACGATGATGCTGTTGATCAGGTAGTGCGTGAAGTCGAGTTCGCCGAACACCTTGGCGTAGTTGTCGAGGGTGGGCTGGAAGACGAGCTGCGGCGTCGAGGTGAAGATGGCCGACGGCGACTTGAACGAGTTGATCAGCACCGTGAGCACCGGCACCAGCACCCAGACCAGGAACACGGCGATGACGACGTAGCAGCCGATCACCCAGGCGTCGCGGCGCTTCTTGCGCCTGCGCGGGGTAGCGAGTGTTGTCATGAGAAGACCGCCCTCCTGCGAAGCAGGCGTAGGTAGAAGCCGGAGATGATGGCGACGGTGACGAGGATGAAGACGCTCAGCGTCATCGCGTAGCCCATGTCGAAGAACGAGAAGCCGGTCTGGTACGTGTAGAGGCCGATCGTCTCGGTCGCGCCGCCGGGGCCGCCGCGGGTCAGTACGTAGACCGTGTCGAAGATGCGGTACGTGTCCATGGTGCGGAACAGCAGCACGAGCAGGATCTGCGGCGCGATGCCCGGGATCACGATCGACCGCAGGATGCGCCAGCGCCCCGCGCCGTCGATGCGGGCGGCCTCGAACTGCTCCTCCGAGATGCCGAGCATGCCCGCGTGCAGGATGAGGATCACGAACGGGGTCCACTGCCAGATGTCCACGAGCACGAGCGAGGGCAGAGCGAGGCTGCTGCTGCCGAGGAAGTCGATGCCGCCCTTCACGCCGAACAGCCCGAGCACCTGGCTGATCACGCCGAACTGCGGGTCGAACATGTAGCGCCAGATCAGGGCCGTGATCACCGGCGCGATGATCATCGGCAGCAGGATGAGCGAGTTGGCGAGCTTGCGGCCCTTCGTGAGCTCGAACAGCGCGCTGGCGATGATGAAGCCGAGCACCAGCTCGATGCCCACCGCGGCGACCACGTAGAAGAGGGTGTTGCCCACCGCCGAGAGCACCTTCGGGTCGGTGAACAGCTTCGCGTAGTTGGCGAGGCCCACGAACGGCTTGCCCGAGTTGATGTCCGTGATCTGCCACTTGTAGAGGGAGAGCACGATCGAGTAGACGAGCGGGCCGAAGATCACCAGGGCGAGGATGACGGCCGGCAGGGCCATGAGACCGCGGCCGAGCCGTCGCCCCTCCCTGTCCCAGGCTTTGCGCGCGAGTGGTGTGGTGGACATCCTGAGTCTCCTGTGGATCGAACCGCGGGGGCGGCCTGGTGGCCGCCCCCGCGGGCTTAGCGAGTGGAGCTAATTGCCGAGCGTGCCGAGGGCCTTCTGCATGTCGGCCACGGCATCCGCGTTCGACTTGGACCCCTGGATGGCCTGCTGCACCGCGGTCTCGATCGAGTTCTGGATCGCGGGCCACGCAGCGAGGCTGGGCTGGGGGTTCGAGTTGCTCAGCGCGCTGTTCACGGCGGGCAGGAACGGCAGCTTCGAGGTGACATCCTTGTCGTTGTAGAACGACTTGGTCGCGCCCAGCGTCGCGGCCGAGAGGGCCACCTTCGCCTGCTGTGCCGTGTCTGTGTAGTACTGCAGGAACGAGTACGCCGCGTCCTTGTTCTTGGAGTTGGACGAGATGCACCAGTTCCAGTAGATGAGCTCGCCACCCGGCTTCGACGCGTCGAAGGCGAGCGGCACGTACGCCCACTTGCCCACGGTCGACGACTTGGCCGGGTCCTCCAGCGCGGAGAGCGACGGGGTGGTGTCGACCACGATGGCCGACTTGCCCTGCGCGGCCACGGTGGCGGCGTCATCCACGGCCATGTTCAGCAGCCCGGTGGGGGCGTACTTCGCGGCGGTCGTGTAGAAGTCGAGCGCCTTGGCTGCCGCATCGTTGTCGAGCGTGCCCTTGGTGCCGGCGGCGTTGTACCACCAGTTGTCCTGGGCGGTGAGGAGCGAGCCGAACACGTCGGCCACGGCCCCCGTCGCCTTGCCGGGCATGACGATGCCGGCGGCGCCGTCCTTGCCGTTGAGCTTCTGGGCATCCGCAAGAACGTCGCTGACGGTCTTCGGGGCGGAGAGCCCCGCGGCCTTGAACAGGTCGGTGCGGTAGCCCACGACGACGGTGGAGACGAAGTCGGGCAGGCAGTACTGCTTGCCGTCGTACTTGCCCTGGGCGAGCACGTCGGGCAGGTAGCTCGCGGCCGAGAAGCCGGCCGGGTTGCGCTTGGAGTCGGCGAGGTAGGAGTCGATCGGGGCGAGGTAGCCGGCCTTCGCAAACTCCCCGAACCAGCTCGGGTGCACGTAGACGATGTCGTAGTCGGAGCCGGATGACAGGGTGAGCGCCTGCTTGTCGTGCAGGTTCTCGTAGGGCACGGCGGCGATCTTGAGGTTGCCGCCGGTGTCCTTCGACCAGTCCTTCGCGGCCTGGGTCTGGCCGGCCGTCCACGGGTCGCCCGCCCAGCGGGACAGGGTGAGGTTCTCGCCCGTGAACTTGCCGTAGGGGCCGTCTGCGGTCCTCGGTGCGACGTGCGGATCGCCCGAGCTCGAGCCACCGGACGTGCTCGTGCACGAGGTGAGCAGGAGCGCACCGGCACTGATGGCAACCGCGCCCAGCACCGCCCAACCGCGCTTGTGCTGTGTTGCGAACATTCTCTCTCCTTTGAGTCGAAAGTGGACCGTGCACGTGCGGTGCCGGTCCGACACTAGCCGGGGCTAGTCGTGGATTGCGACGCTCATTCCTCCCTTCGCAGCTGATTCGTATCCAGCGGAAATCACCTCTAGGCAGGCGACCCCGTCGTCGATGGTCGGACCGAACGGACGCGCGTTCCTGGCCACCCGGTCGAGGTATGACGCGACCTCGCGCTTGTAGTGGTGAACGTGCGGCGCCCAGCCCGAATAGTCGTGCGGCTCGGCCTCGGCCGGCTCGATGTTCGGCACGGTCCAGCCGCGCCAGAGCTCGTCGTCGTCGCCTCGGAAGACCTCCACCTGGGGGTACGGATCGGTCGCCCGCATGATGAGGGTGCCGTGCGTGCCGTAGATCTCGAGCGCGTTGCGCATCTTGATGTCGACGTTCATGCTCCACGCGGTGGCGATCTCGCCGAGGGCACCGTTGGCGTAGCGCACGATGGCGAGTGCGATGTCCTCGTCGGCGATCTCGGGCTTGTTGCGGTTGGCGCTGAACATCGAGACCTCGCTGATGTCGCCGACCATCCAGCGCAGCAGGTCGACGCCGTGCGAGCCCTCGTCGATCCAGGAACCGCCGCCGTTCTTCTCGTGGTCGCTCATCCACTCGACCATGTCGGGCGGGCAGCCGATCTCGGCGATGCCCGCCAGGCCGATGATGCTGCGGGTGAAGATCACGTCCCCGAGCACGCCGGTGTCGACGACGGCCTTGGCGCGGTCCGCCTCCTTGCTGAAACGGCTGACGAAGGCGGCGGTGCCGTCCACGCCGGCGGCGCGCACGGCATCCGACATCCGACGGGCGTCGTCGACGGTGGTCGCGATCGGCTTCTCGCAGAACACGTGCTTGCCGGCCTCGGCCGCCGCGACCACCTGGTCGGCGTGCACCGAGTTCTCGGAGTGCACCATCACCACGTCGATGTCGTCGCGGGCGATGAGGTCGCGCCAGTCCTCGTGGTAGTCGGCGACACCCCAGCGCTCGGCGGCGGCGCGCCCGCGCTCGTGGTCGTCGTCGGCGATCGCCACGATGGTGGCGCCCGGGATCTCGCTGATGGCGCGGGCCCGGAACTCGGCGTGCACGTGCGCCCAGCTGATCATGCCGATGCGGATTTCTGAGGTGGTCATGCGGTGATTCCTTCGATGCTGGGGGTGAGTGTCGTGGGCACCGGCTGGCGGTGGCCGGTGGATGCCGAGAGCAGCGCCGCCTCGACCACGCGCAGCACCTCGAGCCCGACCGCGCCCTCGGAGCGCGACGGCTCGCCGGTGCGGCGTGCGGCGAGAAAGTGCGTGAGCATGTCGAGGTGGCCGTCGGCGACGAGGCCGGGGATCGGGAGCGGGAAGCTCCAGCCCTCGGGCGCGAGCGCCGAGCCGGTGGCGCTGACCACCTGCAGCGGCTGGCGGTGCAGGTTGTCGATGAGGATGCGGCCCTCGGTGCCCACGATCTCGAACCGCGAGTCCATGGCGCCGACCAGGCTCCAGCTGTCGTCGCACTGGCCGATCGAGCCGTCCGCGAACCGCATGGTCAGCACGGCCGTGTCCTCGGCCGGCGTGCGGTCGCCCCAGACGAATGTGCCGGTCTCGGCATATACGCTCTCGACGGGCGACGACGCGAAGAACCGGCAGAACTCGATGCTGTGCACGGCCATGTCGAGCAGGGCGCCGCCGCCGCTGAGCTCCGGGTCGAAGAACCAGTCCGAGTGCGGCTGGCCGATGCCCTCGCTCGCGCGGATGCGGAACACCCGCCCGATGTGGCCCGCGTCGACGAGGCGCTTCGCCTCCTGCACGGCGGGGATGAACGGCACGTTCTCGGCGTAGAACAGGCGGGTGCCGGCGGCCGCGACATCCTCCAGCATCCGCTCGGCCTCCGCCACGGAACGGCCGAGCGGCTTGATGCAGATGGCGTCCTTGCCCGCTGCGGCCGCGAGGCGCACCGCCTCGGCGTGCAGGAACGGCGGCGCCACGATGTCGACCACGTCGATGTCGGGCGCGGAGATCGCCTCCGCCAGGTTCGTCGACCAGCGCGGGATGCCGAAGCGCTCGGCCGCGGCCCGCGCCGACGCCTCCGTCGCCGCGACGACGCACAGCACCTCCGCGCCGTCGATCCGCTGGAACGCGGGCAGGTGCATCTCGGTGGCCCAGAACCCGGCGCCGACCACGCAGATCCCGGTGGTCACGAGTCGAGCACCACCGTTCGCTTCTCGTCGAGCGACTGCTGCGCGGCGAGCATGAGGGCGAGGGCGGCGCGCGCCTCCGCGGCGGTGGAGGCGCGGGATCCGTCCTCCCGGCCGAGGATGCGGTCGACGAAGTACTGCTGCTCGCCGGCATAGCCGTAGTCCCAGACGAGGTCGGGGTAGATCCAGCCCGACTCGTCGCGGCTCTTGTCCGAGATGTGGAGGTTGAGCGCCTGCGAGTGCACCAGGTCCACCGAGGCGCTGCCGTCGTTGCCGTACACGTCGAGCGTGAAGTTGCCGCGACCGGCGGTCCACGAGACGTACATGCTCGAGACCACGCCGCTGGTGTGGCGCACGGTGACGACCGCGTTGTCCGGGCTGCCGAAGCGCTTGGCGCCCTCCAGCTTGTACGCGCCGCCCTCGGTGGAGACGTGCTCGGCCGGGCCGAACAGCCAGAGCACCAGGTCGCCGAAGTGCACGAGGGTGTCGAGGATGACGCCGCCGCCGTTCTTCGGGTCGTAGAACCAGTCGTTGGAGGGCTCCCAGCCGAAGACGGCGGCCTGCGCGGCGATCAGCGGCCCGAGCTCGCCCGAGGCGACCCGTTCCTTGAGCTGCGGCAGCGGCGGCGTGAATCGCAGCATGAACCCGAACTGCACCACCCGGTCGCTGGCCTCGGCGGCCGCGACGACCCGATCCGCGTCTTCCAGCGTGAGGGCGATGGGCTTCTGGCAGAAGACGTGCTTGCCGGCCTCGAGCGCCTGCACCAGCTGGTCGGCGTGCAGGAAGTTGGGGGTGGCGAGCAGCACCGCGTCGATCGTGGGGTCGGCGAGCACGCTCTCGAGGTCGGGCATCACCTGGTAGCCGTTCGCGGCGGCCATCGACTCGGCCGCGGCCGCGATCGGGTCGGTCACG
>JAODAU010000391.1 GCA_025463615.1 Microbacteriaceae bacterium
TCGACGAGATCGAGAAGGCACACCCCGACGTCTTCAACCTGCTGCTGCAGGTGCTGGATGACGGGCGCCTGACCGACGGCCAGGGTCGCACCGTGGACTTCCGCAACGCGGTCATCATCATGACCTCCAACCTCGGGTCGGAGTTCCTCGCCAGTCGTGGCGGAGCGCTCGGGTTCGTGGCGAGCGAGACCGGCAACGGCTTCAGCTCGGAGAAGGACCTGCGCGACCGCGTGATGGGCAAGCTGCGCGAGGCGATGCGGCCCGAGTTCCTCAACCGCATCGACGAGATCGTGCTGTTCCGCAAGCTCGAGACCGCACAGCTGCAGGACATCGTGCGCCTGCTGCTGGAGGCGACCGTTCAGCGGCTGCGCGCCCACGACATCCGGATCACGGTCACGGATGCCGCGGTGAAGTGGATCGCCGAGAGCGGGTACGAGCCCGAGTACGGCGCCCGCCCGCTGCGGCGCCTGATCCAGCGTGAGGTCGACGATCGGATCGCGGAGCTCCTCGTGAGCTCGGCGCTGCTCGACGGCGGCGCCGTGACGGTGGATGCCGGGGCCGACGGCCTCGAAGTCACCGCCGACGCGAGCCAGGAGCTGCCGCTGGCGGCGTAGTTCCTGAGGCCTCCCAAGGCGGATCGAGCTTGTCGAGATCTCACGAACCAGTAACTCTTCGTGAGATCTCGACAGGCTCGATCCGCTTTTTTAGTAGCGCCGGCGGGCCTGCCCCGCTCCGCTCAGGTAGCTCACCACGGCGCCGGCGATCCATGCGAGCGCAAAGATCGCGCCGAGCGCGAGCGCCAGGCCGAGCGACGGCCTGACGCTCGTGAAGCTCCACACCACGACAAGGGCGGCGAAGGCCACGGCCACGCCGAGGGTCGCCCAGACGACGACGCGGGCGACCGTCATCCGTCGGCCGGTCCATGGCCGATCGCGCGGGAAGACGCTGCGGATGACCGCCCAGAGGATCGTCGCAAGCAGCACCCCCAGCGTGCTCACGGCGGTGTGGATGACGCCGGCCGCACTCAGCCCCAGCCCGATCGCCGCGCCCACGATGCCGATGACCAGGCCCGCCCAGGCGAGGGCGAAGCGCACGGGTCGTTTCGGGGCCGCGTACGGTTCGTGTTCCATGCCAGTCACGCTATCGGTCGCTGAGGCTCTCGAAGCGCACCACGCAATGGCCCCTTCGAGAGCCTCAGGGACCGACATCTGTGCTATAACTAGTAGTACAGATAAGGCAGGTGACCATGCTGATCGACATCGACCCCGACTCGGAGGTCCCGCTCTATCAACAGCTGCGCGACCAGGTGGTCGTCGCGATCGCCGACGGATCGCTGACCCCCGGCGAGCCGCTCGCGTCGGTGCGCCAGCTCGCCGGCCAGTTCGGCATCAACTCCGCCACCGTGGGCAAGGGCTACGACCTGCTGCGGCAGGAGGGCCTGGTGCGCACGAGCCGCCGCTCGGGGTCGGTCGTCGCCCGTGGTCCCGCCGGCGAGCAGACGCCCGGCTTTGAGGTCGGGTGGACCGCGCGACTGCGCACCCTGCTGGCCGAGGCCGTGGCGCACGGGATGCCGGAGCGGGGCATCCGCGAGGCCACCGACTCCGTGCTGCGCGACTTCGCCGCATCCAGAAACAACCAAGGGAGCGGATCATGACCGCGTTCGTACTCGTCTTCTCGCCCGTGTTCACCGCGCTCTTCGGCGTGCTGCTCGCGGCGATCGTCGCGCTGCGGCCGCCCGGCCTGCCGTTGAGCGTTCGCGTGCCGCAGTCGCACGCCAACGATCCGGTCGTGCGCCGGGCGATCCGCAGCTTCCGCTGGGGGCTCGCGCTCGCCTGGGTGCTGACCGCGATCCTGACCTTGGTGCTCGCGATCGTGGACCTGACGCCGCTCGCGACGGTGCTGCCGGTGCTGCTGTACGCGGCGCTGAGCATGGTGGTGCTGGTGCTGAGCCGGCGCACGATCATCCGCGCCAAGCGCGAGGGCGACTGGTTCGAGGGCGTGCCCGTGCGCGTGAGTGCCCAGCTCACCCCGGTGGCATACCACCACCCGCCGTTCGTCTGGCCGGCGCTCGCGGCGATCGTGCTGGCGGCGGCGACCGCCGTGAACGTGGCGCTCTACCCGACGTTGCCCGATCCGTTCCCCGTGCACTACGACGTCTCGGGCCAGCCCGACGGCTGGGCGGCCAAGTCGGTGTGGAGCGTGTTCGGCGTGCTGATCATCGGGGCCGCGGTCGTGATTCTGCTCACGGTGCTGTCGCTCGTCGCGGCCCGCTACACGGCCCGAATCCAGTCGGATGACACGGCCGAGCAGTCCGCCCTGCGCACCCGGGTGCAGCGCGGCATGCTCACCTCGCTGCTCTCCCAGCTCTCGTTCGTGATCGCGCTGGGCATCTCCGGCATCGTGCTGGTGCAGCGGCTGCTGCCCGGCGGCAGCGGAGCGATCGCGGGCGTGGCGATCGCGATGGTCGTGCTCATCATGCTCGTCGTGATCCTGGCCGTCGTGCGCGGGCGGGCGCAGCTTCGGCCCGCGAACGTGCGCGACGCGAGTGCGCCCCGGCCGGATGCCGTCGACGACGACAGCCACTGGAAGGGCGGCCTCTTCTACGTGAACCGCGCCGACCCCGCGCTCGTCGTGCCGCGCCGGTTCGGACTCGGCTGGACGCTCAACCTCGGGCGCCCCGGCGGCGTTGCGCTGACGGTGCTGTTGCTGCTGGTGATCGCGGGGGTCGTGACGACCGTCATCCTCACGGCCCACGGCGGCTGACCGAGTTACTTGCTCTGCAGCTCCGCGATCTGCGCGCGGGCCGCGGTGACCAGCTCGTCGTTCGTGTTGGCGTGGCCGCCGAGCCCCCACCCGCCGGGCACGGCCTCGGTGAGCAGCACCCAGGTGCGCGCGGGGAGGGTGGGGTCGCCCGCAGCATCCGCCACGATCTGCGTGAACTGCTCGACCACGGCCAGCTGCTTGTCGCGGTCGAGCGCGCCCGCGTTGGTGAGCACCTGCACGCGCACGTAGTTGCTCTCGCCGTCGACGTTCGACAGGTCACCGGCGGGCAGCTCGTGAACGAAGCCGGCGGTGTTCTGGCGGAACATCGGGATGTTCGGCAC
>JAODAU010000329.1 GCA_025463615.1 Microbacteriaceae bacterium
GCATCCCGCAGGTCCACCCCGAGCAGGTCGCAGCGCCACAGGTTCGCCCCACGGAGGTCCGCGCCGATCAGCAGGCTGCCGCGCAGGGTCGCCCCGCGCAGGTCCGCACCCCGCAGGTTCGCACCGACCAGGTCGCTGCCCGGGCCCGGCGCTGCCCCCGCCGACCGGATGCCGCGGCGCGCCAACTCGCTCGCCTCGAGCAGCAGCCCCCGCACGCCGTCGAACTCCCGGTCCACGTCGAGCAGCGCCAACCGCTCCGCGGGGCCGTCGCTCAGCGCGAGGACCCGGTCGAACGCGGCCAGCCACGGCGCGGCATCCCCGTCGACGAGCGCGATCGCCTCGTCGAGGTACCAGAGCAGCTCGTGCAGGCGCCGCACGATCGGGAACGCCGCGAACATCTCCGCCCTCACGACGGGGTCCTCCCGCCAGGAACGCCCGGCGAACGTGCCCTGCGACACCTTCTGGCCCGCGCCGAAGCAGTCGAACACGGTGCAGCCCTTCCAGCCGCGCTCGCGCAGCTGTGGGTGGATGCGGCAGGCGTCGGCCGCGTCGAGGTTCACGCACGGGTCGCCCGCCGCCTTGTCGACCGGGAAGTCGCTCGACCGAGCGAATGCGAGCGCCACGCAGCACAGGCCGAAGCAGTTGGCGCAGTCCGCGCCGAGGTCCTCGCGGCGGCCCAGCTCGACCCGCGTGCGGCTCACGGCTCGACCAGCCTCGCCAACAGCTCGACCAGCAGGCGCTCGGTGAGCGGCGCCGGCAGCGCGGCGATGAGGGCGAGGAACGGCGCCATCCGGTCGGGCAGGGGCGCACCGGCGGATCCCGGCGTGATGAGCCCGATCTGCACGAGCAGGCCGTACGCCGTCGCGGAGTCGAGGGGGGCGGCATCCGGGGCGCCGAGGGATGCTACGACCTCGGCCGGCAGCGCGCCGAGCACCTGTTCCGCGGAGACGGTGGGCACCCCGCGCACCTCGTCCGCCGCCGCGCGCATCGCCGAGGTGAGGTCGCCGAGCACGTGCTCGGTCACGGGTGTGACGGTGAGGTGCGTGGTGTGCGGCAGGTCGCCGAGGGCAGGCTGGAGCTGCAGCAGGAAGCCGTGCGCGCGCACCTGGTCGGCCCAGTGGTGCGGGTCGACGCGGCGATCCGCGGGCACGGACCCGTCGATCGCGACGGCGAGCAGCGGGCCGACGGGATCTCCGACGACCCGCAGTCCCTCGATGCGGCTCACCGTCTCGGCGAGCGTGGCCGTCGATCGGGCGCAGGATGCGGCCAGCTCGGCGAACCCGGCCGTGCCGAGCGCCTTCGTGATCGCCCAGGCCGCCGCGAGTGGCGCGGCCGACTTGGATCCGAGCATCGTCGGGTTGACCACCGGGTAGCCCGGCCAGCGCGTGGTGGCGAAGTACTGCGCGCGCTGGCGGTCGCGGCCGCGCTGCAGCAGCACCGAGGCGCCCTTCGGCGCGTAGCCGTACTTGTGCAGGTCGGCGCTGAGGCTGGTGACGCCGGGCACGCGGAAATCCCACTCGGGCAGCCCGTCGAGCCACGGCAGCACCCAGCCGCCGATGCAGGCGTCCACGTGGCAGTCGATGCCCGCAGCGAGCGCCAGCGCGGCCGCCTCGGCGACGGGATCGAGGGTGGCGAACGGGTAGGAGGGGGCGGAGACGACCACGAGCGCGACATCCGGTCCCAGGTGCGCCGCCAGCTCGGCGACGTCCACGACCCCCTCGGGCGAGACCGGCACGAGGTCGAGCTCGAGCCCGAAGTAATGCGCCGCCTTCTGGAACGCGGCGTGCGCGGTCACGGGCGCCACCAGCCGCGGCCGGCCCACCCCTCCCCGGGACACCCAGTTGTCGCGCGCGGTCTTCACCGCGAGCAGGCAGCTCTCGGTGCCGCCGGTGGTCGCCGAGCCCACCACGTCGTCGTCGCCGTGGAACACCCCGCGCGCGAAACCCACGAGCTCGCGCTCCATCACCGCAACAGAGGTGAACGTGGTCGGGTCGAGCCCGTTCACCGGCTGCACGGCCAGCATGGCGGATGCCGCCAGCTCGTCCAGTTCGGCCAGCCCCGAGTCGTACACGTACGACAGCACGTGCCCGCCATGGGTGGGCGCGTCGGCAGCGCGCAGCTCCGCGAGGCGGGCGAGGATGTCGGCGGGGCTCTCGCTGAACTCGATCATGCGGGCACCTCGGCCGCGGCATCCGTCTCGATGTCCGACCTGCGCAGCCGGTAGCGCCGCAGCGTCACGAGGCTCGCCGCAACGAACGCGGCCGGCACGACGCTGAAGCCGAGCACGATCGCGACCACGGCCGATGGCGACTGGCCGACACTGTGGCCCGCGGTGGTGGCGACGTAGCCGCCGAGCGCGAGCACGATGGTGAGCACGGCGCCGCCGAGGGCCATGCCGGTGGTCTCCCCCGCGGTCCACACCCCGCCGAACGAGCCGGCCCGGCCCTCGCCGTTCGCACGCGCGTCGTGCGAGATCACGTCGGGCAGCATCGCCATCGGCAGCGACTGCATGCCCGCATACCCGGCGCCCGCCAGCGCGACGGGCAGGTAGACCCAGGCGCCCGGGAACCATGCCAGCAGCACCATGGAGAGCGCGGCCAGGCCGAACAGGGTCGAGGCGATGACGAAGCCGCGCTCCTTGCCGATGCGGCGGGCCACCACTCCCCAGATGGGCGCGGCCACCAGCGCCGGGGCGATGAGCGCGACGAAGAGGAGAGTGACGGCATCCTCGCTCCTCAGCACCCACGTCGCCACGTATTGCGCGCCGCCGAGCATGAGCCCGGTCGCGAGCGCCTGCAGCAGGAAGGTGAGCAGCAGCGCGCGGAACGGCTGGCTGCGGCGGAGCGCGCCGAAACCCTCGACGTAGTTCTGCCGGATCGACGCGCGCCGCAGCTGCGACGGCTCGACCAAACCCTTCCGCGCCGTGAAGCTCGACACGAACATTCCGACGCCGATCACGAGTCCAGCCACGATCGCCATGAGCAGGTACCCGAGGTGCTTGTCGTCGCCGCCCAGCTCGCGCAGCGCCGGGCCGCCGCCGCCGAACAGCAGGATCGCCAGCGTGAGCACAACCACCCGCCACGACAGCAGCCGCGTGCGCTGGTCGTAGCTGCCCGCCAGCTCGGCCGGCAGGGCGATGTACGGCACCTGGAACAGGCTGAACGCGGTGGCCGTCAGCACGAACGCCACCAGCACCCAGAGCCCCGACACGATCGGCGGCAGGCCGGCCGGCACCGCGAACGTGACGATGAAGAACACCGGCAGCAGGATGGCGCCCAGCTGCATGTACCGGCGCCGCGACCCGGTCACCGCCAGGCTGTGGTCGCTCCTCGCGCCGATCACCGGATCGATGATCACGTCCCACACCTTGGCCACCGTCACGAGCGCCCCGGCCGCGATCGCCGCGACCCCTAGGGTGTCCGTGAGGAAGTAGATGAGCACGAGGCCGGGCAGCGTGGCGAACCCTCCCGTGCCCAGCGATCCGATGGCGTACCCGGCGACGGTGCGTCGGGTGAGGGTGCGGTCAGCGCTGGCCATTTCGAGAGTGTATCCCGGGAGCCCCACCTACAATGAGCGCATGCCCGGAGCCCCACTCGCCCGCCCGTTCATCGACGACCTGGACCGCGACCTCACCGCCACGAGCGGCACCACCGCGGAGGTGTTCGCGCCGTTCACGGGCGCGAAGCTGCACGACCTGCCGCTCAGCAGCGCGGCGGATGTCGCGGCCGCCGCCTCCCGCGCGCGGGCCGCCCAGCGCACCTGGGTGGGCTACGGCTTCGAGCGCCGCCGCCGCATCCTGCTGCGCGCCCACGACCTGCTGCTCGAGCGGCGCGAGTCGCTCATCGACGCGCTGCAGACGGAGACCGGCAAGACCCGCGGGCAGGCCTTCGAGGAGGTGTTCGTCGGCGCGAGCACCACGCGCTACTACGCCCTCAGCGCGCACGGCGTGCTGCGCACCAGGTCGAGGCGCGCCGGCATCCCCGTCGTGATCAACACCCGGGTCGGCTACAAGCCCAAGGGGCTCATCGGCGTGATCACGCCGTGGAACTACCCGCTCAGCCTCTCGCTCTTCGACGTCGTGCCGGCGCTGGCCTCGGGCAACGCGGTGCTGCAGAAGGCCGACAACCAGGGGGCGCTCAGCATCCTCGCCTCCCGCCGCGCGTTCATCGACGCGGGCGTACCGGAGGACCTTTGGGCCGTGGTCGCCGGCGACGGCGCAGAGATCGGCGGCGCGGTGATCGACCAGGCGGACTACGTCTCGTTCACCGGCTCGACCGCCACCGGCCGCACGATCGCCGCACAGGCGGCGGGGAGGCTCATCGGCGCGTCCCTCGAGCTGGGCGGCAAGAACCCGATGATCGTGCTCGACGACGTGGACCCCGTGACGGCCGCCCGCGACGCCGTCTACGCCTGCTTCTCGTCGATGGGTCAGCTCTGCGTCTCGATCGAGCGCATCTACGTGCACCGGGCCGTGGCCGACGCGTTCACCGCCGAATTCGCCGCCCGCACGGCGTCGCTCGTGCAGGGCCCCGCCTTCGACTACACGACGGATGTCGGCTCCCTCACCCTCCCCAACCAGCTCACGCGCGTGCAGGCCCACGTCGACGACGCGGTGGCCAAGGGCGCCACGGTGCTCGCCGGCGGCAAGGCGCGCCCCGACCTCGGCCCGCTGTTCTTCGAGCCCACCGTGCTCACCGGCGTCACCGACGCGATGGAGTGCGCCCGCACCGAGACCTTCGGCCCGGTGGTCGCTATCACCGTCGTCGACAGCGTCGAGGATGCCGTGGCCCGCGCCAACGACAGCGAGTTCGGCCTCAACGCCTCCGTGTTCAGCGGCTCCGCGTCGCGCGGCAGGCAGGTCGCCGCGCTCATCGACGCGGGCAGCGTCAACGTCAACGAGGGCTACCGCGCCACGTTCTCCTCCGTCGACGCCCCGATGGGCGGCATGAAGCACTCCGGGCTCGGGCGACGCAACGGGCGGGAGGGGATGCTGCGGTACGTCGAGTCGCGCACGATCGCGACATCCACGGGCCTCATGACGCTGCCGCGCACCGGGGCCGAGTTCGCCAGGATGAGCGGGCTCATGGTCACGCTGCTGAAGACGCTCAGGGCGCTGAACCGCCGCTAGGTCGCTTCGGAGTCGAACGGGGTCGGCACGCCGTCCAGCCGCGACCGCTTCTGGAACGCCGACTCCTCGCCGGGCTCGCGCGCGATCGAGACCGAGACCGGCTTCACCTCGGCCGGGCCGTCGTCGAGCAGGGCCTCGCGGATGATGCGACGGGGATCGTACTGCCGCGGGTCGAGCCGCTTCCAGTCCACCTCGTCGAACTCCGGGCCCATCTCGTCGCGCAGGCGGTCCTTC
>JAODAU010000330.1 GCA_025463615.1 Microbacteriaceae bacterium
GTGTCGAGCACGTGCACGAGCAGGAAGAAGAAGATGGCGACGCCGGTGATGCGGTGCAGGACCCACGACCACATGCCCTCGCGACCCCGGTAGAGGGTGCCGCGCGGAACCTTCGGCGACGGGATCAGTGTCGCTGGTGAACTGGCGCCTGGCTTCGGATCGGCCAGGGCCCCCGCCGACTTCTCTGGCACGGTTCCACCCCTCCTTGGAGCTGGTCAGCCCCTCACGGGGCGCGTGACGTCCGCTCTGACGGACTCGTCACAAGTGTATTCCGCCGTCGACGGGCGCGCTGCACAGGGCAACCTAAATAGCTTGAGATCGAGATAGTTCGGAAAGAATCCGCGAACTTTCCACCACGCGCTCGTAGTGCCCGACCAGCTCGGCGCACACCGTCGCCCAGCTGCGGTCGATCACGCCGCGGCGCCCGGCCTCGCCCATGCGGATGCGCACGCCGGCGTCATCCACGAGCCGCCGCACCGCCTGCCGCAGCTGCAGGTCGTCGCCCGGCTCGTAGAGGTAGCCGTCGACGCCGTGGTCGACGAGGTCGATGGGGCCGCCGATGCGCGGCGCGATCACCGGCAGGCCGGCGGCATGCGCCTCCTGCACGGTCTGGCCGAAGGTCTCCTCGGTGCCCGGCGTCACGAAGACGTCGAACGCGGCGTAGGCCGTGGCGAGCTCGCGACCGCTGAGCGTGCCGAGCCAGGTCACCGGCATCCCGTGCATGGCCCGCTGCGCGCGCGGGAGTCCGGGGCCGTCGCCGACGACGGCGAGGCGGATGCCGGGGATGCCCCGCAGCGCCGAAAGCCGGTCGACCTGCTTCTCGGGCGCGATCCGACCGACGTAGCCGACCACCAGCTCGCCGCCCGGTGCCAGCCGCGCCCGCAGCGCCGCCGCCTCCGGGGTGAGCCGGTTGCGCGGGTGGTAGGCCTCGAGGTCCACGCCGCGACCCCACCGCTCGACCCGCTCGACTCCGGCGGCCGCGAGGTCGGTCATGGATGCCGTGGACGGCGCCAGCGTGAGGTCGGCCTGGTCGTGCACCCGGCGCACCAGGCGCCAGGCGAGGCCGGTCGCGGCGCCCAGGTGGTTGCGGCGGGCGTAGCCGGCGACATCCGTCTGGAAGATGGCCACGCTCGGCACGCCGAGCCGGGTGGCCGCGGCGATCGCCTGACCGCCGAGCAGGAACGGGGATGCCGCGTGCAGCACGTCCGGCGCGAACCCGGCCAGCAGCGCCGCGACCTGCGGGCTCGGCAGCCCCACCGGGAACTGCCGGTAGGCGAAGGCAGGCACCTCGTGCACCGGGAACCCCGCGAACTCCCGGGGCGCCCCGGCCGCCGGGCAGATCACCATCGCGTCGTGGCCCTGGTCGCGCAGGTACCCGAGCACCTGGCGGACGCTTGTCGTGACCCCGTTGAGCGTGGGGAGGAAACTCTCGCTGACGATGGCTACCCGCATGGCATTCGCTCCGATCGGCCTGTGCTTCCCACGCTAAAGGAACGGGGTGGAGGGCCGATGAACTCGGGGTTACCGTGGGGCCGCCAGATAGTGTTGTGCGATGCCCAGCAACCAGGTGCCACTCGATCGCTTCTACAGCGTCATCCCGGCCGGCGGCATCGGGTCGCGGCTCTGGCCGCTCTCCCGCGCGGACGCCCCCAAGTTCCTGCACGACCTCACCGGATCGGGCCGCACGCTGCTGCGCGCCACCTGGGACAGGCTCGTGCCGCTCTCCGGCGCCGACCGCATCATGGTCGTCACCGGGCGCGCGCACCGTGCCGCGGTGGAGGCGCAGCTGCCCGACCTCGCCGACCTGAACGTCGTGCTCGAGAGCGAGCCCAAGGACTCGTCTGCCGCGATCGGGCTGGCCGCCGCCATCCTGCTGCGCCGCGAGCCGGACGTGATCATCGGCTCGTTCGCCGCCGACCACGTGATCAACGACCAGCGCGGGTTCGGCAGGGCGGTGACCGAGGCGGTGGCCGCGGCGGATGCCGGCTACATCACCACGATCGGCATCACCCCCACCGACCCGGCCATCGGCTTCGGCTACATCCACTGCGGCGAACGCCTCGCCGTCGACGGTGCGCCGAGCGCCGTGATGGTGGACACCTTCGTGGAGAAGCCCGACCTGGAGACGGCGCAGCGCTACCTCGCCGCCGGTGACTTCCTCTGGAACGGCGGCATGTTCATCTCGCGCGCGGACGTTCTGCTCGAGCAGCTGGGTGCCACGCGTCCCGCCCTGCTCGAGGGCCTGCTCGAGCTGGCGGAGGCGTGGGACACCCCGCGACGCGGGGCGGTGGTCGACAGGGTCTGGCCCGCGCTGGAGAAGATCGCGATCGACTACTCCGTGGCGGAGCCGGCGGCGAAGGCCGGCAAGCTCGTCGTCATCCCCGGCGACTTCGACTGGGACGACATCGGCGATTTCGCCGCGATCGGCAAGCTGCACGCGCACGGCCGCACCTCCGACCTCGCCATCCTGGGCGAGAACGCCCGCGTGCTCGCCGACTCGTCCAGCGGGGTCGTGATCGCGCAGGGCGGGCGCATGATCTCGCTGATCGGGGTCACCGACATCGTGGTCGTCGACACGCCCGACGCGCTGCTGGTCACCACCACGGCCAACGCGCAACGGGTCAAGGCGGTCGTGGATGCGCTCAAGCTCTCGGGGCGCACCGACGTGCTGTAGGGCTCACCTACGCTGGAGCCATGAGCGACCGCATCCCCCTCGTGATCGACACCGATACGGCGCAGGATGACTGCGTCGCCCTGCTCGTCGGCCTGCTCGACCCGCGCGCCGACCTGAAGGCCATCACCATGGTGGCGGGCAACGTGGGCTTCGAGCGCCAGGTCGCGAACGCCTTCATCACGCTGAGCGTGGCGGGCCGCCTCGGCGAGGTGCCGGTGCACCTCGGCTGCCGCCGCCCGCTCACCCGCGAGTGGGTCTCGGCCGAGAACGTGCACGGCGACGGCGTCGGCGGGCTGCGCATCGACGACGCGGGTCTCGCGGCCGACCCGGTGCACGGGGTGGACGCGCTCATCGCGCTCGCCGCGGCGCACCCGGGCGAGCTGCGGGTCGTCTGCATCGGCCCGCTCACCAACATCGCGATGGCCGCGATCAAGGACCCGGACTTCGTGCGCAACGTCGGCGCGCTCTACATCATGGGCGGCTCGAACAACGCGCGTGGAAACATCACGGCGGCCGCGGAGTACAACTTCTACGTCGACCCGGAGGCTGCGAAGACGGTGTTCGAGGCCGGCTTCGAGATCGTGGTCGTGCCCTGGGCGCCGCTCACGCTGCGCGACGCGGTCTTCAGTCGCGACCAGATCGCCGCGATCGGCGCCCTCGACACCCCGCTCGCGCGGTTCTTCGAGCGGATCGTGTCGACCACCCTCGACTTCGACGAGAGCGTCGGCATCCCCGGCTCCACGCACCCCGACTCGCTCACCGCGGCCGTGCTCGTGCAGCCCGGGCTCATCACGGCGAGCTCGCGCATGGCCGTCGACATCGAGACGGCATCCGAGCTCACCCGCGGCTACGCGGCCATGTCCTGGGGCGTGCACGGCCTCGAGCCGAACGCCACAGTCGTCGAGTCGGTCGACGCGCCGGGCTTCTACGACTACATCCGCGGCCTGCTCTCGCGCCCCACGGAACCGGGGCGGCCGTTCCTCGACTGACGGATGCTCGCGAGCGAATCATTTCGCTGACATTTCGCACCAGTAGCAGTTTTGTAACTGTTCGACCGTGATCGGGGCATCGGGCGAGACGCGTCTCGTAACCGTGAGTAACGTGTATCAAACTTGCCCGGCAGTGTGCCGGACACCATCTTGGAGGACATCTTGAGAATCACAACCCGTAAGGCCGTGATCACCGGCCTTGCAACGCTCGCGACGGCGGCCCTTCTCGCCGGCTGTGCGGCGGCTCCCACGGTAACCAAGCCCACCGCCACCCCCAAGGTGGCGAACTTCCTGCCCTGCATGGTGTCGGACTCCGGTGGATTCGACGACCACTCCTTCAACCAGATCGGCCTCGAGGGCCTGCAGTCAGCAGCCAAGGACCTCGGCATCAAGGAGAAGCACGTCCAGTCCAACGCGGACACCGACTACGCGCCGAACATCACCAACCTCGTCGCCCAGAAGTGCTCGCTCATCGTGACCGTCGGCTTCCTCCTCGCAGACGCCACGAAGGCGGCCGCGACGGCCAACCCCAACATCAACTTCGCCACCATCGACGACTCGTCGACGGATGCCGCGAACGTGCAGCCCATCACCTTCCGTTCCGACGAGGCCGCGTTCCTCGGCGGCTACGCGGCGGCCAGCTACTCGAAGACCGGCGTCGTCGGCACCTTCGGTGGCATCAACATCCCGCCGGTGAGCATCTTCATGGAGGGCTTCGCCGAGGGCGTCGCGTACTTCAACAAGACGAAGAGCAAGGACGTGAAGGTCGTCGGTTGGAACACCGACGCCCAGACCGGCTCGTTCACTGGTGGCTTCGCCGCAGGCACCGAGGCCAAGGCCGCGGCGCAGGCCGAGATCGACCAGAACGCTGACGTCATCTTCCCCGTCGGCGGACCGATCTACCAGAGCGCGGCGCAGGCCATCAAGGACTCGGGCAAGCCGATCGTCATGGTGGGCGTCGACGCCGACGTGTACTACACCGACCCGACCGTGCGCGACATCCTGCTGACCTCGGTCGAGAAGGGCGTCGGCACCTCGGTGGCGGCGGTCGTCAAGGAGGCCGCGGCCGACAAGTTCACCAAGGAGCCGTTCGTGGGCGACCTGAAGAACAACGGTGTCGGGCTCGCCCCGTTCCACAACTTCAAGAGCAAGGTCGACTCCGGCCTGCAGAAGGAGCTGGACGGCGTGAAGGCCGACATCATCAGCGGCAAGATCACCGTCGGAAAGTAGCTTCCGGCTTATCGTGGGGAGGCCAGCCCGGCTGGCCTCCCCACCTTTTTTCTTCCCTCTCGGTTCGATACCCACCCGATAGATTGAGATCCATGAAGCTCGAACTGCGGGGCATCACGAAACGCTTCGGTGCCCTGGTCGCAAACGACCACATCGACCTCACGGTCGAACCCGGTGAGATCCACGCGCTGCTCGGTGAGAACGGCGCTGGCAAGTCCACCCTCATGAATGTGCTCTACGGCCTGTACCAGGCCGAGGAGGGCGAGATACTGCTCGACGACGACG
>JAODAU010000331.1 GCA_025463615.1 Microbacteriaceae bacterium
GTGATCTCGAAGTCGGCGGCCTTGAGCCGGCCGATCGGCGCGACCACTGCGGCGGTGCCGCAGGCGAACGCCTCGACGATGTCGCCGGATGCCGCGCCCTCGCGCCACTCGTCGATGGTCACGCGACGCCGCTCGACCCTGTGTCCGCGGTCCTCGGCGAGCTGCAGGATCGAGTCGCGCGTGATGCCCTCGAGGATGCTCTCGGACTCCGGTGTGACCAGGGTGCCGTCTTTGTAGACCAGCACGATGTTCATGCCGCCGAGCTCCTCGAGGTAGCGGTTCTCCTCGGAGTCGAGGAACAGCACCTGGTCGCAGCCGTTGTCGTAGGCCTCGGCCTGCGCAACGAGCGACGCGGCGTAGTTGCCGCCGGTCTTCGCGGCGCCGGTTCCGCCCTTGCCCGCGCGGGAGTAGTTGCTGGAGAGCCAGATCGAGACCGGCGACAGGCCGCCCTTGAAGTAGGCGCCGGCCGGGCTGGCGATCACGTAATAGTTGACCTTCTCCGCGGGGCGCACGCCGAGGAAGGCCTCTTTCGCGAACATGAACGGGCGCAGGTAGAGGCTCGTGTCGGGCGCCGACGGCACCCAGTCGCCGTCCACCGCGATGAGCTGCTTGAGCGACTCGATGAAGTACTCTGTCGGCAGCTCGGGCAGGGCGAGGCGCACGGCCGAGCGTTGCATGCGGGCCGCGTTGGCCTCGGGGCGGAACGTCCAGATCGACCCGTCCTGGTGCCGGTACGCCTTCAGGCCCTCGAAGACCTCCTGCCCGTAGTGCAGCACGGCGGCCGCGGGCGAGAGCTCGATCGGGCCGAACGGCTGCACCCGCGGGCGGTGCCAGCTGCCGCGAGCCGACCAGCAGATGTCGACCATGTGATCGGTGAAGTGCTTGCCGAAGCCGGGGTCCGCCAGGATCTCGGCCCGCTCCATCTCGGCCAGCGCGGCCGGGTTGCGGTGGTGGGTGAACTCGAGGGTCGAGGGTGCGAGCAGGTTCTTCATCGGTGCGGTCCTTAGTGACGAGGTCTGTTAATTGTGCGCCTGCGCGAGGGCTTCCACTATCGCGTCGCCCACCTCGGCGGTGGTGCGCGTGCGGCCGGCCCTCGTGGCGAGATCGCCGGTCACCGCCGCGGTGACCCTGGCCGAGGCATCCGCGAGACCGAGGTGGTCGAGCAGGAGGGCGACGGAGAGGATCGCGGCCGTGGGATCGGCGAGCTGCTTGCCCGCGATGTCGGGAGCCGAACCGTGAACGGGCTCGAACATCGAGGGATGGGCGTCGTCCGGGTTGATGTTGCCCGAGGCGGCCAGCCCGATGCCGCCGCTGATTGCGGCAGCGAGATCGGTGAGGATGTCGCCGAAGAGGTTGTCTGTGACGATCACGTCAAACCTACCCGGATTCGTCACCAGGAAGATAGTCGCGGCGTCGACGTGCAGGTAGTCGACCTGGACGCCCGGGAACTCGGCGGCCACGGCATCCACGGTGCGCTGCCACAGGTTGCCCGAGAAGGTGAGCACGTTGGTCTTGTGCACGAGCGTGAGTCTGTTGCGGCGCTGCGCCGCCTTCGCGAAGGCGTAGCGCACCACCCGCTCGACGCCGTGGGCCGTGTTGACCGAGACCTCGTTGGCGATTTCGAACGGCGTGCCGCGGCGGATGACCCCGCCCATGCCCACGTACGGGCCCTCGGTGCCCTCGCGGACGACCACGAAATCCACGTCGCCCGGGTTCGCGAGCGGCGACGTGACTCCCGGGAACAGCTGGGTGGGCCGCAGATTCACGTAGTGGTCGAACGCGAATCGCAGCTTGAGCAACAGGCCGCGCTCGATGATGCCGCCGGCGAGCCGGGCATCCCGCGGGTCGCCGCCGACCGCGCCGAGGATGATCGCGTCGTGCCCGTCGATGGCCGCGAGGGTCTCGTCGCTGAGGATCTCGCCCGACTCGAGGTAGTGCGCCGCGCCCAGCTCGAAGGTCGTCTTCTCGATCGTGACGTCGGCCGGAACGACCGCGTCGAGCACCTTCACCGCCTCGGCGACGACCTCGGGGCCGATCCCGTCACCGGGGATCAGGGCGAGCTTGACGGTACGCGACATCGGGCAACTCCTCGGGACGGTTCCTTTTTGCTCCTTTCAGCGTACTGTCCAGCGTGGTGAAGCCCGCCACAGCGTCGGTCGCACCGGAACAGCAGGGAAAGGACTTCTCTCATGGGTATCGGAACCGGCATCTTCCTCTTCGTGGTGGGCGCCATCCTGGCGTTCGCCATCAACGTCCAGCTCACCTGGGTCGACCTGCACCTCGTCGGCTACATCCTCATGGGTGCCGGCGTGGTCGTCTTCGTCATCTCACTCGTTTTCGTGCTGCGCCGTCGTTCGACCGTGTCGACGACCCGCAGCTCCGTCGACCCCTCCGGCACCCAGCGTGTCGAGGAGCGCGAGACCCGCGGGGACATCGCCCCCTGACCGTCTCGTGAGCGCGCCCCGCGGTGATTCGGGTTCACCGCGGGGCGCGTCGCTCTGTGCTCACCACCTCCCGCGAGGGGCCTTAGATTGTCGGTTTTGGAACTCCGAAAGCGACAATCTAAGGCCCCTCGCGGGCTTGTAGGCGGGCGGTGGCTCTCGCGTAGTAGCGGAGCAGGGCCGCGTTCGTCTCCGACTCCGCTGCATTTGCCAGCGCTTCGCGCGCCTCGAGCGGATGCCCGCGCCGCTCCTCCACGTCGGCCAGCGCCGCCCAGACCCGCGGCTCCGGTGCCAGCGCACGAAGCTCGGATGCCGCGGCCTCCAGCTCCGCCGCCCCCAGGTGACTCCGCGCCACGATCGAGCCCAGCCGCACCACCGGCGCCGGCCACACCCGCAGCAGCCCGTGGTACAGGGTGACGATCGCGCCCCAGTCGGTCTGCTCCCAGGTCGGCGCGGACGAGTGCAGCCCCGCGATCCCCGCCTGCAGCGCGAACCGGCCGCCGCCCGGCAGCGCCTGCGCGGCCAGGTCGAGCCCGTGCCGGATGCGCTGCCTGCCCCACGCGGACCGGTCGACCTCGGCAAGCGTGAGCGGCATCCCGTCGGCGGTCGTGCGCGCGGGTCGCCGCGCCTCGGCGAGCTCGATCAGCGCGAGCAGGCCGACCGCCTCGGAGTCGCGCGGGAACTCCGTGGCGACCGCGCGGGCGAGCACGGTCGCCATGGCGGCGAGGCGGGCATCCATCAGGTCGTCGCCGGCGGGGGCCGTGTGCCCCAGGGTGTAGACGCCGTAGATGGTGGTGAGGGCGGCATCCAGTCGTTCGGCGCGCACCTCGTCCGACGGCCACGCGAAGCCGCGCTCGGTGCGCGCGATCGCCTTCTTCGCCCGGGTGAGCCGGGCGGCGATCGTGGGCTCGGGCACCCCGAAGAAGTCGGCGATGTCGGCGGTCGGCACGCCGCAGACGATCCGCAGGGCGAGAGCGATCTGCTGCTCGGGTGAGAGCGCGGGGTCGCAGGCGATGAAGACCAGGCCGAGCCGGTCGTCGCCGGGGTCGGCATCGCTCTCGTCGGGTTCGACCAGCAGCGGCAGCTTCGAGCGCAGCACGCCCTCGCGCCGCAACGCGTCGAGCGCGATCCGGTGCGCGGCCGTCGTGGCCCACGCCCCCACGTTGTCGACAGGATGCCCCGCCCGCTCGAGCTCGGACGCCCGGGCGAACGCCTCCTGGGCGCTCTCCTCGGCGAGGTCGAGCCGCCCGAACGCGCGCAGAGTGGCCCCGACGACGCGGGGCCACTCCGTTGCGAAGCTGTCGGCGACGCTCGAGGTCACATCACCATGTCCCAGATGGGTCGCACCTCGATGTGGCCGGCCGTCGGGCAGAGGGCGGCGAGTTCGCGCGCCTGCTCCTCCGTGTCGGTCTCGACCACGTAGTAGCCGCTCACGACCTCGGTCGTCTCGGCCAGCGGGCCGTTGGTGTAGACGGGAGGCTTGCCGTCGCGGGCGGGCACGACGCTGAAGCCCACCTTCTCGCCCCGCAGCGCCTCGCCGCCGAGGATCTTCGCGCCGGCGGCGGCGACCGCCGCGGCGAACGCGCCGTGCTCGCGCTGCGCCCGCTCGTGCTGTTCGCTCGTGACGTTGTCCGAATCCCACTCGCCCTCGACGATCAGGAACAGGTATTTCTCGGCCATGGGTGACTCCCTTGCTCGGGGTGCCTTTCGGCGCCCTCATCCGTTGTGTTCCCCCACGACGAACGGGCGAGCCCGGGAATCGACACCTGGCGAGAAAACTACTCCGTGATGTCGATCTCGCGCAGCAGGTCGGCCTTGATCGCGACGCGCACGCTCTCGAGCAGGCCGTCCGGAACCGGCGAGTCGACGGTCAGCACGCTGAGCGCCTGGCCGCCCGCCTCGCGGCGGCTGATCTGCATGCCGGCGATGTTGATGCCGGCCTCGCCGAACTCCTTGCCGTAGACCGCGACGATGCCGGGGCGGTCGGTGTAGACCATCACGATCAGGTGATCGGCCACCGGGACCTCGACGTCGTAGCCGTTGATCTCGACGATTTTCTCGACCTGCTTCGGCCCGGTGAGTGTGCCGGACACCGAGATCTGGGCGCCGTCGGCGAGAGTGCCGCGGATGGTGAGCAGGTTGCGGTACTCGTCGCTGACCGCGTCGGTGAGCAGGCGCACCGCGATGCCGCGCTGCTCGGCAAGCACCGGGGCGTTGACGTAGCTGACCGACTCGGAGACGACGTTCGTGAAGAGGCCCTTGAGCGCGGCCAGCTTGAGCACCTTGACGTCGAACTCGGTGATCTCGCCGCGAATCTCGACATCCACGGTGGTGATCGGGCTGTCGGCGAGGCCGGCGAAGACCTGGCCCAGCTTCTCCATCAGCGGGATGCCGGGGCGCACGGTCGGGTCGATGACGCCGCCGGCGACGTTCACGGCATCCGGCACCAGCTCGCCGGAGAGCGCGAGGCGCACCGAGCGGGCGACCGAGACGCCGGCCTTCTCCTGCGCCTCGTCGGTGGAGGCGCCGAGGTGCGGGGTGACGACGACGTTGGGCAGGGCGAGCAGCGGGGACCCGGTGGGCGGCTCGCTCACGAACACGTCGAGGCCGGCGCCGGCGATCTCGCCCGCGGTGAGGGCGTCGAACAGGGCGGACTCGTCGATGAGGCCGCCACGGGCCACGTTGACGATGTAGGCCGTCTTCTTCATCGCCTTCAGCTGCGGCCCGGCGATCATGCCTGTGGACTCGGGCGTCTTCGGCATGTGGATGGTGACGAAGTCCGACTCGGCCAGCAGCTCGTCGAGCGGCAGCAGGGTGACGCCGAGCTGCTGCGCGCGGGCGGCGGTGACGTAGGGGTCGTAGGCGACGACGCGGGTGCCGAAGGCCTGCATGCGGGCCGTGATCAGCGCGCCGATGCGGCCGAGGCCGATGATGCCGATGGTCTTCTCGAAGAGCTCGACGCCGGTGTACTTGGAGCGCTTCCACTGGCCCTCGGCGAGCGCGCCGCTGGCCGCCGGGATGTGGCGCGCGAGGCTCAGGATGTGGCCGACCGTGAGCTCCGCGGCCGAGATGATGTTCGACGTCGGCGCGTTGACCACCATGACGCCGGCCTGCGTGGCGGCCTTGATGTCCACGTTGTCGAGCCCGACGCCCGCGCGCGCGATGACCTTGAGCTGCTTCGCCGCGGCGATGGCCTCGGCGTCGACCTGCGTCGCGGAACGGATGAGGATGGCGTCGGCATCCGCCAACCCGGCGAGCAGCGCCGCCCGGTCGGTGCCATCGACGTTGCGCACGTCGAAGTCGGGACCGAGGGCCTCGACGGTAGCTGGGGAGAGTTCTTCAGCGATCAGCACGATCGGCTTGGCCACGAATCGGGTCCTTTGTTCTGGTTCTAAATGCTTCGAACGGCCCTAGAACTTTAGCGCACCCCCCGACCCCCTCCTCGCCGTGTGACGTCCCGCGAGGGGCCTTAGATTGTCGCTTGGAGGGCGCTCACGGCGACAATCCAAGGCCCCTCGGGAGATGATGAGGGGGTGAGCGCCTTCGAGATCGTGCAGTGGGTGCTTCGCGGGATCGTGGCGGTGGTCTTCGTCGTGATGGGCGTCAACCACTTCCGGCCGAAGACCGCGCGCGGGATGGCCGCGATGGTGCCGCCGTGGTTCAAGCGCGGCGGGCTGCTCACGGGAAAGAACCTCGTGCGGTTCACGGGCGTGTGCGAGGTGGCCGGCGGGGTCGGCATCCTGGTGCCCTGGACGGCGTTCGCGGCGGGGCTGCTGCTGGTGCTGTTTCTCATCGCGGTGTTCCCGGCGAACGCGTACGCCGCCGCGAATCGCGAGAAGTTCGGCGCGGCCGCGATCCCGTTCTGGCCGCGGTTCGCGGCGCAACTGGTGCTGATCGCGCTGATCCTGGTCGCGATCGTGCCGGCCTAGCCCGCCACTGTTCCGTTTCGGGACGGCTGCGGCCGGGCGCCGCGGCCCGATTGTCCCGAAAGGGAACAATCGCGCGGCTAGAAGAACTTGCTGAAGCCCTCTTCGATGCTGAGGGTGAAGGCCGCGGCCGCCGCGAGCGCGATGAGGAAGAACGCGGCCCGGGCGAACAGGTCGCGGCGCCGGCCGAGCAGGAACGCGAGCCCGTAGAACACAGGCGCCACAAGCAGGTCGACCACGAGCAGCAGCCACGGCACGCTCTGCTGCGCCAGGCCGAGCGTTGCGCTGGCCTCGTTGTTGCGCGCCACGTTGTTGACCACGCCGATCACGTTGGAGATCGCCGCGAACAGGTCCCAGGCGAAGAACAGCCCGAAGACGATCGCGACGACGACGCCTGCGACCCCGTAGGGCCTGGCCAGGGGCCGCTCGGCCACCTCACTCACTTGATCCCTCCCAGGATGAACGGCCACGGCGCCACCACGAGCAGCCCGAGCAGCAGCCACAGCACACGCGACCGCACCCGCCGGGTGAGCACGAGCACCCCGCCGAACCAGAGCAGCGGCGACGCGGCCGCGAGCACCTGGCCCAATCGGTACATCACCGTCGGCAGGATGTCGACGACCGGCACCTCGGTGTTCGTCACCGACACGAGCCAGCCCGCGATGAACAGCACGTACGCGCCCGCGAACACGCCGTAGGCGACGAGCAGCGCCGACCCGGTCTGGTGCGGCTCGTCCTCCTCCGCCTCCTCAACCTCAGCCGGGGCCTCGGGCGCCTCGACGTGGGTGGTGTCACGCTCGGTGCCCCAGGTGAGGGCCTCGGCATCCTCGTCGTCGACCTGCGCCATCAGTCGTTCACGCGGTCCAGGCGCAGCTGCACCACCTCGACGACGGACGGGAACAGCGGATGCTCCGGCTCGAGCCCGGTGATCGTGGCGGCCAGCTCATCCGCCGGTGCGCCACTGCGCAGCAGGGCCTGCAGCTCCTGGCTCTCGGTGTCGTCCGGCACGTCGAAGCGCAGGGCGGCGCCGACCGCGTTGAGGAGGTCCCAGGCGGGCATGCCGCGCTCGGCCAGCTGCGATGCCGGGCCGATGAAGCGCTCGTTGCGGCTGAGCTTGCGCATCGGGTTGCGGCCCACGCGCTCGCACGTGTCGGGAAGGTGCGGGTTGGAGATGCGGGTGAGCGTCTTCTCGATGTAGGCCTGCTGCTCCTCGGGCGCGAAGCCCCATTTGTCCACGAGCAGCGCCTTCGTCTCGGCGAGCACGGCCCGCACCTCGGCCTGCAGCTCCGGGGTCGCGAGCGCCTCGCGGATCGACACCCAGCCGCGGTCGATGCCGTGGTACGCGGCCGCCGCGTGGGCGGTGTTCACGGTGAAGAGCTTGCGCTCGATGAACGG
>JAODAU010000361.1 GCA_025463615.1 Microbacteriaceae bacterium
CACCGGCGGCGGCGAGGCCGTCGAGACCGCCTTCAAGCTGGCGAAGTACTACTGGAAGCTGCAGGGCCGGCCCACCAAGCACAAGGTGATCTCCCGCGCGGTCGCCTACCACGGCACGCCGCAGGGCGCGCTCGCCATCACCGGAATCCCGGCGATGAAGGAGATGTTCGAGCCGGTGACACCCGGCGGTTTCCGCGTGCCGAACACCAACTTCTACCGCGCCGCAGAGATGGGCGCCCCCGCCGAGGACCTCGAGGCCTTCGGTCTCTGGGCGGCCAACCGCATCGAGGAGCAGATCCTGTTCGAGGGTCCCGAGACCGTCGCGGCCGTCTTCCTCGAGCCGGTGCAGAACTCGGGCGGATGCTTCCCGCCCCCGCCCGGCTACTTCAAGCGCGTGCGCGAGATCTGCGACCAGTACGACGTGCTGCTCGTGAGCGACGAGGTCATCTGCGCGTTCGGCCGCATCGGCGAGTTCTTCGCCTGCGACGCCTTCGACTACGTGCCCGACATGATCACCTGCGCCAAGGGCATGACGAGCGGCTACTCGCCGATCGGCGCCACGATCATCAGCGACCGCATCTACGAGCCCTTCAAGCACGGCAACACGGCGTTCTACCACGGGTACACGTTCGGCGGGCATCCCGTCTCCGCGGCCGTGGCGCTCGCCAACCTCGACATCTTCGAGGAGGAGAAGCTCAACGAGAACGTGCGCACCAACTCCCCCGCGTTCCGTGCGACGCTCGAGAAGCTGCTCGACCTGCCGATCGTCGGCGATGTGCGCGGCGACGGCTACTTCTTCGGCATCGAGCTGGTGAAGGACAAGGCCACCAAGGAGACCTTCGACGACGACGAGTCGGAGCGCCTGCTGCGCGGGTTCCTCTCGAAGGGCCTCTTCGACGCGGGCCTGTACTGCCGCGCCGACGACCGTGGCGACCCGGTCGTGCAGCTCGCACCCCCGCTGACCATCGGCCAGAAGGAGTTCGACGAGATCGAGCAGATCCTGCGCGGGGTGCTCACCGAGGCCTGGACACGGCTGTAGCCCTCCCGTGGACTACCGGAGGGTGAGCTTCTGGTTCGACTCGCTGGTCGAGTCGGGGGCGGATGACCTGGCCCGGCGCCCTGCGCTGCCCGGCAACATCCACGCCGACGTCGCCATCGTCGGGGGCGGACTCACCGGGCTGTGGACCGCGTACTACCTCGCGAAGGCCGACCCCGACTTGCGGATCGTCGTGCTGGAGAAGGAGATCGCGGGCTTCGGCGCGTCCGGTCGCAACGGCGGCTGGTGCTCGGCCCTGTTCCCCGCCTCCACGGCGAAGCTGGAGCGCCTTCACGGCCTCGACGCCGCACTCGCCATGCGCCGGGCCATGATCGAGACGGTCGACGAGGTGGGTCGCGTCGCCGCGCTCGAGGGCATTCACTGCGACTACGTGAAGGGCGGCACCGTCTCCTACGCGCGAGACGCCGTCCAGGCGACGGAGGCGGATGCCGAGGTCGCCGAGGCCGCGCGCTACCGGGTCGACCGCATCGAGCGCACCGCGACGGGCACGTTCGACCCCGCCTGCGCGCGGGTGCAGCCGGCGCGGCTCGTGCGCGGCCTGGCGCGCGTGGTCGAGTCGCTCGGCGTGACGATCTTCGAGGGCACGGAGGTGCTCGACTGGCAGCCGCACCGCGTCGCCACCGCGAAGGGCGCCGTCACCGCCGACACCGTGGTGATCGCGCTCGAGGGCTACGGCGCCGCGCTGCCGAAGACCCACCGCGACGTGCTGCCGCTCTACTCGCTGATGATCGCGACCGAACCGCTGAGCGACGCCGCCTGGCGCGAGATCGGCCTGGAGCACGGGCAGACCTTCGCCGACTTCCGCCACCTCATCGTCTATGGCCAGCGCACCGCGGATGACCGCTTCGCGTTCGGCGGCAGGGGCGCGCGGTATCACTGGGGCAGCGCCATCCGCGAGTCCTACGACCGGGTGCCCGGCGTGTTCGCGCACCTGCGTGCGACGCTCGCCGACTTCTTCCCGGCGGCGGCCGACGCGCGGATCACGCACACCTGGGGCGGCCCGCTCGGCGTTCCGCGCGACTGGCACGCCCACGCGGCATACGACCCCACCACGGGAATCGCGACCGCCGGCGGGTACGTCGGGGACGGGCTGAGCACGACGAACCTCGCCGGGCGCACCCTCACCGACCTCATCCTGGGTCGCGAGACCGAGCTCACCGAGCTGCCCTGGACCAACCATCGTTCGCCGCGCTGGGAGCCGGAACCGCTGCGCTTCGTCGGGGCCAACCTGGGTACGACCGCCATGTCGGTCGCCGACGCCGAGCAGCGGATCACCCGCCGCCCGTCACTGGCCGCCCGGCTGATGGCCCCGCTCACCGGCCACTGAGCTCAAGGCGGGTCGAGCGTGTCGAGACCTCCCGTACCAACCGCGTCGGTGAGATCTCGACACGCTCGATCCGCCTATTCCACGGCCGCGGCGAACTGCGCGTTGTAGAGCCGGAAGTACGCGCCCTCGGCCCCGAGCAGCTCCGAGTGCGTG
>JAODAU010000396.1 GCA_025463615.1 Microbacteriaceae bacterium
TGCCGTCATCGACGCGGCAGCCGCGGCCTTCCCGGCCTGGCGTGACACCTCGCTGGCCAAGCGCACAACGATCCTGTTCGCCTTCCTGGACCTGCTCAACGCCCGCAAGGGCGAGCTGGCCGAGATCATCACCAGCGAGCACTGCAAGGTGCTGACGGATGCCGCGGGCGAGGTCGCGCGCGGCCTCGAGGTCGTCGAGCTAGCCACCGGCTTCCCGCACCTGATCAAGGGCGCGTACAGCGAGAACGTGTCGACCGGCGTGGACGTCTACTCGCTCAAGCAGCCGCTCGGCGTGGTCGGCATCATCAGCCCGTTCAACTTCCCGGCGATGGTGCCGCTGTGGTTCTTCCCGATCGCCATCGCGGCGGGCAACACCGTCGTGCTGAAGCCGAGCGAGAAGGACCCGTCGGCATCCGTCTGGATGGCGGAGCTCTGGAAGGAGGCCGGCCTGCCCGACGGCGTCTTCAACGTGCTGCACGGCGACAAGGTGGCGGTCGACGGCCTGCTCACCGCGCCCGAGGTGCGCTCGATCTCGTTCGTCGGCTCGACGCCGATCGCGCGGTACATCTACGAGACCGCGGCGAAGCACGGCAAGCGCGTGCAGGCCCTCGGCGGTGCGAAGAACCACATGCTGGTGCTTCCCGACGCCGACCTCGACCTCGTCGCCGACTCGGCGGTCAACGCCGGGTACGGCTCGGCGGGCGAGCGCTGCATGGCGGTCTCGGTCATCCTCGCGGTCGAGCCCGTGGCCGACGCCCTGATCGGCAAGATCACCGAGCGGATCGGCGCCCTGCGCGTCGGGGACGGCCGCCGCAACCCCGACATGGGCCCGCTCATCACCGAGGCGCACCGCGACACGGTCGCCTCGTACATCGACACCGCCACCGCCGACGGCGCGACCGTGGTGGTCGACGGCCGCGGCATCGAGGTCGACGGGGACGACGCCGGATTCTGGCTCGGCCCGACCCTCATCGACCGGGTGCCCACCGACTCGAAGGTCTACACCGAGGAGATCTTCGGCCCGGTGCTCAGCGTCGTGCGCGTGGGGAGCTACCAGGACGGCCTCGACCTCATCAACACCGGCCGCTTCGGCAATGGAACCGCCATCTTCACCAACGACGGCGGGGCCGCGCGCCGGTTCCAGCACGAGGTGCAGGTCGGCATGATCGGCATCAACGTGCCCATCCCCGTGCCGGTCGCCTACTACTCGTTCGGCGGCTGGAAGCAGTCGCTGTTCGGCTCGGCGAAGGCCTACGGTATGCAGGGGTTCGACTTCTTCACGCAGGAGAAGGCGATCACCTCGCGCTGGCTCGACCCGAGCCACGGCGGCGTCGACCTCGGATTCCCGCAGAACTGACATGACAGAAAACTGGTTCCACCCGCGAGGCAGCCTCGCCCGCGACGGCTGGCAGACCGTCGTCGACGGGTCCCTGCCCGGCTGGCAGCACACCGGGCTGCGGGTCGGCGACGCGGGGACCTACGCGCTGCCGGGCGACGGCGTCGAGCGCATGATCGTGCCGCTCGACGCGATGGCTGTGGTGATCGAGCACGCCGGCGGCCGCGTGGAGCTGGTGGGGCGGGCATCCGTCTTCGACGGGCCGGCGGATGTCGCGTACCTCGGCATCGGCACGGCCGCGACCATCACCTCCGACGGCCGGTTCGCCGTGGCGGAGGCGCCCGCGACCGAGCGCCTGCCGGTCGGCGTGCTGCGCGCGGGCGAGATCCCGGTCGAGCTGCGGGGGGCCGGGTCATCCACGCGCCAGGTGCACAACTTCGGCACGCCGGGCGCGCTGGCGGCGCAGAAGTTGATCGTCTGCGAGGTGATCACGCCGTCGGGCAACTGGTCGTCGTACCCGCCGCACAAGCACGACACCGACGTGCCCGGGCACGAGTCCCGCCTCGAGGAGATCTACTGGTTCGAGGCCAGCATTGCGGGGGGCCCTTCGAGTGCCTCAGGGACCGGTGTCACCTCGGTCCCTGAGGTTCTCGAAGGGGCCGCGAGCAATGACCCGTTCGGCATGTTCGCCGCGTACTCCTCCCCCGGCCACGGGATCGAGCTCGACGCGCGCGTGCACACCGGCGACGTCGCCCTCATCCCGCACGGCTACCACGGTCCCGCCGCGGCGGCCCCCGGCTACGACCTGTACTACCTCAACGTGATGGCGGGGCCGGACCGCGACCGCGTGTGGAACATCACCGACGACCCCGCCCACGCCTGGGTGCGCTCCACGTGGAACGACGAGCACCCCGACCCCCGCCTGCCCTACCGGAAAGCGAACCGATGACCACACGAACCATGACGGTCGGCCAGGCGCTGGTCGAGTTCCTCGCCAACCAGTGGACGGTCGACGGCGACCACCGCGAGCGCACCATCGCCGGCGTCTTCGGCATCTTCGGCCACGGCAACGTCGCCGGGCTCGGCCAGGCACTCGCCCAGCTCGACGCCGACGCGCCCGGGCTCATGCCGTACCACCAGGCCCGCAACGAGCAGGCGATGGTGCACCAGTCGGTGGGCTACGCGCGCCTGCGCCGCCGGCTCGGCACGTTCGCGAGCACGGCATCCGTCGGCCCCGGCGCGGCCAACATGC
>JAODAU010000369.1 GCA_025463615.1 Microbacteriaceae bacterium
GGCTCAGTGCAAGTGGTTACTTTGCACGTTGAAGTTTTGCCGTCGCGAGGGTACGGCCCCGCTAGTGCAGCACGCTGATGATGTTGCCCGAAGGGTCCTTGAACCAGGCGATGTCCGGCCCCCAGCCGCGCACGATGCCCTTCTCGTCGTGCGGCGAGCCCTCGTAGCGCTCCATGACGACGCCCTTCGCGACGAGCGCGTCCACGGCATCCTCGACGTCTTCGACCTCGAGGTTCAGGATCGTGAATGTCGCCGGCACGTGATCCTCCTTGGGGTACGCGATAACGTGCCCGCCACCGCCGAGGTCGATCTGGAGGATGCCCATCTCGTTCTTCTCGACGGTGAACCCGAGCACGTCGGCGTAGAACTCCTGCGCCTTCTCGATGTCGCGGACGGAGAACCCACTGTATGCACGCGTGTAATTGACCATGCGCCAGAGAGTAGTCCCTCCCGACCATCCCGCGAGTGGTCACTTTTGGCACTTCTCGAGCCGGAGAAGCGCAAAAAGTGACCACTCGCGGAGGTTGGTCAGGGGCCGAGCGTCCAGTCGCCCGTCGCCGTGATCACGATCACGCCGTAGCCGCCGTAGAGCGGCACCGGGCCGTCGAACGCCCCGTCGGGTTCGAAGACGGGGATCGCGGGCGGCCCGTTCGCGGTCAGCACGCGGATCTCGAACAGCCCGCCGCCGGGATGGTGGGCGCGGACCTGCCCGGAGGTGCCGTCCCGCAGCAGCACCGTGTCGCCGGCGCCGACCACCGGGAAGCTCGCGAACGGCGCCTCGGATAGCGGGGCGATCACGAGGGTCCAGTCGCCCTCCGCCGTGACATCCAGGGCGGTCGCCCGAACCCCGCCCGCGCTCTCCAGGCCGAAGGGGGCTACGCCGTCGTACGGCCCGTCGGTGCGCACGAGCAGGTCGGGACCGGGGCCGCCGTCCGCGGTCGACGACGTGACGGAGAAGGCACCGGCCGACGGATGACGCATGGTCACGATCCCGGCCGTGGCGCCCGCCGGCAGCTGCACCACCTGCGAACCCGAACTCACGACGGTCACCGCGTCGAACCTCCCGCCGAAGCGATCCGCCCAGTCGGTGACGCTCGTGGGCTCCGGGGTCGGGGTGGTGAGGGGCTCGGCCGGGGTGCCGTCGCGGGCGGGGTAGGCGAGGTCGACGTCGATGACGGCGGACGACCCGCTCGCGCGATATCCGGCCGGGCAGCGCCCCTTCGGCGCGGCCCCCTCCGTCACGGTCACGATCAGCACCCGCCCGTCGTGCTGCGCCTGGTAGGTGTAGGTGGGGAACAGGGCGTTCGGCGTGTTCTCCGGCAGCGCCACCGTGCTGAGCGGGTAGCCCGCCTCGTCCGCGACGGCCCCGACCATCGCGCGGATGTCCCCCGCCCTCGCCACCTCGTACTGCGCCGAATACCAGGGCTGGATGTTGTCGGGCCCGTACCCCGGGTCGCCCGAGTCGCAGACCTGCCGTGCGCCGTGGTCCCGCAGGCCCGCGTCGAGCTGCTGGAAGCCCTGCTGGGCCTCGTTCACGCGGAACGCGTTGAACGCGCCCAACTCGTAGGCGATGAACGCCGCGAACGCCATGACGGCCACGAGGGCGCCGGCGCCCACGACGATCGCGGCCTTCGTGCTGCGCGTCAGCGACATGAGCTCAGCATATGACCGGTCGCTGAGGCTCTCGAAGCGGCCCTTCGAGACCCTCAGGGACCGGGGGTGAGCAGGAAGCCCGTCTCCACCAGCTCGCGGATGCCCGGCAGCACGCTCGCGAGCAGCGCGGCCTCGTCCACCTCGAGCAGCTGGGCGATCGCCGCGCTGATCGCCCGCAGACTCAGCTCCCCGTCGCACGCGCCGACGAGGGCGGCGAGGCCGGTGTCGAGCGGCATCGAGCGCTGCAGCGCGCCGCCCTGGCGCAGGGTGAGCACGGTGGGGTCGGAGTCGCCGGGCCAGTAGTGGCGTTCCTCCGTGACATCCGGGGCCACCGTCAGGTGCGCACGCGACAGCGCGTCGTCGTCGAGGGAGGCCTGCCAGTCGTGCGCGTCGAGGGTGGCCGCGATGTGCGGGCCCAGCCCCGCGCCGACCGGGCCGTCGAGGCGCTCGATGCGGTGCATCCACTCGGTGCCGGCGCCGGGGCGCCGAAGCGTGAGGTAGCCGAAGCCCACCGCGGTGACGCCGCGGGACGCGAAGTCGTCGAGCCACGCGCCGTAGAGCCGGTCGAACTCGGGGCCGGGGCGCGTGCCGCCGTCGCGGATCCAGGTCTCCGCGTAGAGCTCCGCGTCCTGCACCTCGCGCTCGATGATCCACGCGTCGAGCCCGTCGACCCAGCCGGCGACGCGCACGAGGCCGTCCTCGTCGGGCCGGTACTCCCAGTTGCCGAGCAGCTGCGCGACGCCGCCCTCGGTGAGGTGCGCGCCGGCGCCCTCGACCACCGACTGCACGATCGCGTCGCCGATCAGGCCGCCGTCGCGGTACTCGTACTCGGGCACGCCCTCCACCCGCGGCGTGATCACGAACGGCGGGTTCGAGACGATGTGGTCGAAGCGCTCCCCCGCCACCGGCTCGAACAGGCTGCCCCGCCGGAACTCGATCGAGCGCACGTCGTTGAGCTCTGCGTTGAACGCGGCCAGGTCGAGCGCGCGCTGCGAGATGTCGGTGGCGACCACGCGCCTGGCGTGCCGGGCCGCGTGCAGGGCCTGGATGCCGCATCCGGTCCCCAGGTCGAGCGCCGACTCCACCGGCCGGTCGATCATCAGCCCGCTCAGGGTGGTGGATGCCCCACCCACCCCCAGCACGTGGTCGACCCGCAGCGGCGCTCCCGTGGCCAGCTCGCCGAGGTCGCTCGCGATCCACCACTCGCCGACGCCGTGGGCGTCGACGAAGCTGTACGGCCGGAGGTCGAGCTGGGGTCGGCCGTCGGCATCCACGAGCCCGAGGTCGACCGCGCGGCCGAGGCCGAGCGACGGCAGGGCCGCGGTTACGTCGGCCGGGTCCACCGGCAGGCCGAGCACGAACAGACGGGCGAGCGTGGCGAGCGGCGAGCGCGCGGTGAGGGCGCGGAGGGCGGGCACGCGGTGTCCGCGGTGGAGGGCTGCGGCGGCATCCGGCCCCCACAGGCGGGTGAGCGCCTCGACCGAGAAGCCGGCCCGGCTGAGGTCGTCGCGCAGGAGGGCGATCGGGCGTGGCACAGGGCCAATGGTAGTTGCGGCGCGCGTAGGCTTTACACATCGTGAAGCCTCTTACCGAAACCGAGATCCGCGAGAGCATCGTGAACGCCACCAAGGGCGAGATCGAGCGGATGCCCCTCCCCGGCCTGCACGAGGTGCTCTGGGACGAGCGCGAATACCTCGGCTGGCGCGACAGCTCAGCACCCCTGCGCGGCTACCTCGTGCACTGGGTCGACGACCGGCCGGTGGGCATCGTGCTGCGCGCGTCGAGCGTGAGCCTGCGGCCCGGCATCGCGGCCATGTGCTCGCTCTGCCGCACCCAGCAGCCCTCCGACCAGGTGACGATGTTCTCCGCTGCGCGCGCGGGCAAGGCCGGGCGCGACGGCAACTCGGTGGGCACGTACATCTGCTCCGACCTGGCCTGCTCGATGATCATCCGCATCCTGCCGCCGAAGCTCCCGATGCAGCCGGAGCCGGACGAGATCCTGGCGCGCCGGTCGTCGGGCCTGCTGGAGCGCGTGCAGAACTTCACCGCCGACGTGATGAAGCCGGCATGAGCGTCGGCGCGCACCTGGTCGGCAGCATCAGCCTGCCCGACGCGGAGACCACCTTCCGCACCGTCTCGGAGCACCTCGGCGGCTCCCTCAGGCGCATGCCCGACGGCGAGGTCGGCGACCGCTACTACTGGATCCAGTTCCAGAAGGACTACTTCGATCGGACGCCCGGGCTCAGCCGCGTGGGCGACACCCCGTTCTATATCCGCGACCGCTTCGACGCGCGGCCGCTGCGGCTCGACGTGGACCCCTCCGAGATCGTGCTGCCGTCGCTGGGCTACGCGGATGCCGCGATCGAGTCCTACGGCACGTTCGAGCGCCTGCAGGCCGAGGGGGTCATCCCGCCCGGGGTGAAGTTCCAGGTCTCGCTGCCCACGCCCGCCGGGGTGGTCGGCAGCTTCTTCGTGCTGGAGTCGCGCGCCGCGTTCGAGCCGGTGTACGAGAAGGCCGTGATGGGCGAGCTGCAGCGGATCCTCGACGCGATCCCGCACGACCGGCTCGCCATCCAGTGGGACACGGCGCTCGAGTTCGGGCTGCTCGACAAGGCCGAGATCCGCGGCTTCCGGCTCACCTCGTGGTTCGGCGACGAGCACGACGAGATCCTCGAGGGCGTCATCCAGCGCGCCGCGCGCCAGGCCGACGCCGTGCCGCTCGACGTGGAGGTCGGCTACCACCTCTGCTACGGCGACGTGGAGGAGCAGCACTTCACCGAGCCGACGGATGCCGGCCGGCTCGCCGAGGTGCTCGGCGGCCTGTTCACGCGCCCCGCCCGCCCCATCACGTGGGTGCACCTGCCGGTGCCGATCGACCGCGACGATGACGCCTACTTCGCACCCCTCGCCTCCGTCGAGTGGCCCGAGGAGACCGAACGCTACCTCGGCCTCATCCACCACGAGGACGGCGTGGATGGCGCCCTCCGTCGCGCCGCCACCGCGGCCCGCGTGGTCCCCGCGTTCGGCATCGCCACGGAGTGCGGCTTCGGTCGCGGCCCGAGCGAGCGCACCGCGCCGCTGCTCGATCTCCACGCCGAGGTCGCGGCCGCGCTCTAGCCCGATCCCTCTGCGGGTATTGACGGGCGATCCGTCGCGCGCTACTGTCTAACCAATTAGTTTTAGAACCGATTGGTTATGAATGCCAGACCAGCTGAGCACCGTGTTCGCGGCCCTCGCCGACCCCACTCGGCGGGCGCTGCTGCAGCGACTCACCGCGGGCGACGCGAACGTCGCCGAGCTCGCGGAGCCGTTCGCGATGAGCCAGCCCGCCATCTCCAAGCACCTGCGGGTGCTCGAGGATGCCGGGCTCATCACCCGCAGCCGAAAGGCCACGGCGCGCTTCAGCCACCTGGAGGCCGAGCCGCTGAAGGAGGCGACCGAATACATGGAGACGTATCGCCGCTTCTGGACGCAGAGCTTCGACAGGCTTGACGCCGCACTGGCGGCCTACACGCAGGAAAACACCGAAGAGGAAACCGAGGAGTAGCAATGTCAGACAGCACCTACGCCGGCCCGGCCGTCACGCCGAACGACGTCTTCATCACCCGCGCCTTCGACGCGCCCGTCGCCAGGGTCTGGAAGTTCTGGACCGAGCCGGAGTTCATCGCCCAGTGGTTCGGGCCGACCGGGATCCACGTCGACGTCGCGTCGGTGAAGATCGAACTCGAGGTCGGCGGCTCGTGGAGCCTCGTGATGACCGACGACGCCACCGGCGCCCAGTTCCCGATCGACGGCAGGATCACGGCGCTGCGGCCCGGCGAGTACCTCGAGGTGCAGTCCGACGCGCTCGCGCAGGACGGCCCGATGGAGGACATCATGATGCGCATCACGTTCCACGACCACGGCGACCGCACGCGCGTCACCCTGCACCAGGGGCCCTTCACCGAGGAGCAGCGCAGCCAGACGGCCACCGGGTGGGAGATGTCCTTCGTCAAGCTGGACGGGATCTTCGCGGGCGGCGCCGCGTGAGTGCGGCGGTCGGCGAGGCGGTGACGGGGGTCGCGGCATCCGCCGACGGAACGCCGATCGCCTGGACGAGGGTCGGATCGGGCCCCGCGGTCGTGCTGGTCGACGGCGCGCTGTGCACCCGCGAGTTCGGCCCGTCGAAGGATGTCGCGGCCGCCCTCGCGGGCAGCTACGCCATCGTCAGCTACGACCGGCGCGGCCGCGGCGAGAGCGGCGACACGCAGCCGTACTCGGTGCAGCGGGAGGTCGAGGACCTGGCTGCCGTGATCGAGGCGGCCGGCGGCGACGCGTATGTCGCGGGTCAGTCATCCGGGGCGGGGCTCGCGCTCGAGGCGGCGGCCGCCGGGGTGCCGATCCGCAGGTTGGCGAGCTATGAGGCGCCCTACGTCACCTCGGCCACCGGCGCCGACCACGTCGCCATACTGCGCGACTACCTGGCCAGGGGCGAGAACGGCAAGGCGGTCGGGCACTTCATGGTGAAGATGGTGGGCGCACCCGCCTTCGTGCCCCTCCTGATGCGTGCGATGCCCAAGGTGTGGGGGCCGCTGAAGGCGACCGCCACGTCCCTCCCCTACGACGCGCTCGTGATGGACGGGTTCCGCGTGCCCACCGAGCGGTTCGCGTCGATCGCGGTGCCGACCCTCGTGATGGGCGGCGGCAAGGCGAAGGCCGACATGGCCGAGGCCGTGCGGCAGGTGGCGGATGCTGTGCCCGGCTCCACCCGCGTGACGCTCCCCGGCCAGACCCACCAGGTCTCCCCTGCGGTGCTCGCGGCGGAGCTCGCGACCTTCTTCCGCTAAGCGTCCGGCCGCCAGAGGCCGGAGACACGGCGAAAGCCCCCGCTGCGAGTGCGGGGGCTTTCGTGTCGTGCGCTACGGCTTGGGTGGCGCGATCTCCTCGCCCGTCTCGGCGTCGATCGCCCGTTGCCCGGGCGGCAGGGTCGACAGGTCGGGTGCGATCACCTCGGGCATGCGGCCCGAGTCGGGCAGCCCGAACGTGGGGACGCGGCCCTCGCCGGGCGCGAGCACATACTCGTCTGCGCGCCTCGGCAGGGTCTTGCCCTGGAAGAAGTCCGGACGCACGATGCGCCAGATGATCATCAGCACGACGCCGATCAGCAGGCCGGCGATGCCGACGACCGCGACGGCGCCGATGCCGAAGATCGTCACGTCGTGGCCCTTGTCGTCGACCAGCCAGTCCCTCTGCGCGAACTGGGTGAGACCGTAGATCAGGATGGCGAACAGCATCACGCCGCCCAGGAAGGGGAAGAGGCCCCGCATGATGAAGTCGCGGAAGTTCTTGGTGAGCGTCTTGCGGTAGAACCACACGCAGGCGAACCCGGTGAGCCCGTAGTAGAACGCGATCATGAGGCCGATCGACCCGATCAGCGCTCCGAGCAGCGTCGGGCTGATCACCGTGAACACGAGGTAGAACGCGGCCGAGACGATGCCCATGCCCACCGTCGACCAGGTCGGGGTGAGGAACTTGGGGTGGATGCGCGCGAACTTCTCGGGGATGGCCTTGTAGACCGCCATCGAAAGCGACGTGCGCGCCGTCGGCAGGATCGTGGTCTGCGTGGATGCCGACGCCGAGGTCAGGATCGAGATGGTGAGCAGCGCGAGCAGGATGTGGCCCAGCACGCTCGATCCGAAGAGTGCAGGACCGATCGCGGTGAACACGTTGTCGGCGTTGTTGCCGTTGCCCAGCCCAATGCCCGTCGTGCCGACACCGGCGAAGGCGACGGCCGCGACCGACACGATCGAGTAGGTGATCAGCAGCAGGACGGTGCTGATGATGGCCGCGCGACCGGGCGTCTTCGAGGGATCCGACGTCTCCTCGTTCACCGACACCGCGGTGTCCCAGCCCGAGTAGATGAAGATCGCGGTGAGGAGGGCCGGGGCGATCACCTTGCCGAAGTCGAGGGTGAAGGGGTTGAACCAGTCGAGCGACGGGGTGAGCGAGTACGGCTCCGCGTTGCCGGTGTAGACCCGCACGAGCGCGAACACGGCGAAGAAGATGAGAACGAGCACTTCGGCGCTGAGCAGCACGTACTGCAGGCGAGCCGAGATCTCGATGCCGCGGTAGCAGATGTAGGTCATCAGCGCGATCCAGATAAGGCCTGCGACTGTCGACCAGAGGACGCTGTTGGAGGCATCCACGGCCCAGCCGACACCGAGGTTGCCCAGCAGCCCGAATGTGGTCGAGCCGGCGATCTGAGCCAGGTTG
>JAODAU010000384.1 GCA_025463615.1 Microbacteriaceae bacterium
GGCCTGGCAAGCGACGCATCGCAGATGCGCCGCCGGAAGTCTCTTGGGGCGAAGACCCCGATCCGGTCACCCCTAAAAGCCGCCGCCGGATCGCATCCAGGAACGAAGACCCCGACCCGAGCGCACACCGAGGCCCTACAACCCCACCCACTCCGTAACCCCATCCCCCAGGTGCTGCCGCTTCCAGATGGGCACGTCCTGCTTGATGAGGTCGACGAGGCGCTCGCAGGCCGCGAATGCGGCGGCGCGGTGGGGAGCCGCGACCGCCGCCACCAAGGCGGTGTCGCCGACCACGAGGTGTCCCACGCGGTGCGCGGCGGCGACGGGCAGGGCGGTCTCTGCGGCGACCTGCTCGCAGACACGCTCGAGGAAGGCACGGGCATCCGGGTGGGCCTGGTATTCGAGGGCCGTCACGCTGGCGCCGTGGTCGTGGTCGCGCACGATCCCGCGGAATGTCACCAGCGCGCCGTGCTCGTTCGACAGCACGAAGGCCTCGATGGATGCCGCATCCAGCGGCTCCTCGGAGATGATCGCGAGCACGGACTCACTCATGCGCGCCACCGCCCGCGAGCTGGGCGACGAGGTGGTCGAGGAGGCCGTCGAGCACGGCCAGCCCGTCTTTGACGCCGCCGGTCGAGCCGGGGAGGTTGACCACGACCGTGCCGTTGGAGACCCCGGCGATACCGCGGCTGAGGGCCGCGGTGGGCGTCTTGGCGAGGCCCGCCGCGCGGATCGCCTCGGCCACACCCGGCAGCTGGCGGTCGAGGTGGGGGAGGGTCGCCTCGGGGGTGCGGTCGGTGGGGCTGAGGCCGGTGCCGCCGGTGGTGATGACCACGGCGGGGCGGGTGGCGAGCACCCGGGAGAGTTCGGCCGCGACATCCGCGTCGGGGACGACGGTGACGTCGGCGGGGTAGCCGTGGGCGGAGAGCCACTCGGCGATGCGAGGGCCGGTGGTGTCTTCGCGGGTGCCGGCGGCGGCGCCGGTGGAGGCGACGATGACGTGCGCGTGTGACCCGGTCGCTGAGGAGCTCGAAGCGGCCCCTTCGAGAACCTCAGGCACCGACGTCCAGCGGCCGCTCTTGCCGCCCGTCTTCTCCAGGAGGCGGATGTCGCCCAGCACGGCGGCCGGGTCCACGGCCTTGACCATGTCGTGCAGGGTGAGCCCCGCGACGGCCACCGCGGTGAGCGCCTCCATCTCCACGCCGGTCTTGCCGGTCGTCTTGGCGGTCGCGGTGATGGTGATCGCGTCGTCGGTGAAGCCGAAGTCGAGCGCCACCGAGGTCAGCGGCAGCGGGTGGCAGAGCGGGATCAGTTCGCTGGTGCGCTTGGCGCCCATGATGCCGGCGATGCGGGCGGTGGCGATCACGTCGGCCTTGGGCATGCCGTCGGCGCGCACCAGCCCGATCACCTCGGGCGTGGTGGTGAGCCTGCCACCCGCAGTGGCGGAGCGGTCGGTGATGGCCTTGGCGCCGACATCCACCATGCGGGCGCGGCCGTCGGCGTCGAGATGGCTGAGTTCGCTCACAGTGCCCACGTCTCCACGGTCGCCCCATCCTCCAGCTCGGTCACGTCTTCGGGCACGTCGATCAGCAGGTCGGATGCCGCCAACCCCGCCACCAGGTGCGACGACGCACCGCCCACCACGGCGACGCCGTGCGCCCCCACGGCCCTGCCGCGCAGGAACTGCCGCTTGCCCGGCACGGAGCGCACCCCGGCCTCGAGCACCCGCCGTTCGCGCAGCGCCGCCGGCAGGCCGGCGAGCTCGCGCAGCACCGGGGCGACGAACAGCTCGAACGAGATCTGTGTGCTCACCGGGTTGCCGGGGAAGCTCAGCACCGGCTTTCCGTCGAGCACCGCCGTGGCCTGCGGCCCGCCCGGCTGCATGCGGATGGTGCCTACCGCGGCACCGCGCGGCTCGAGCACGTCGCGCACGACCTCGTACTCGCCCATGGAGATGCCTCCGCTGGTGATCACGAGGTCGGAGACGGCGAGTGCGGCGTCCAGCGCATTGGTCATGGCCTCGCGCTCGTCGGTGACGCGGGCGCTGAACACGAGGTGGCCGCCGGCCGCCGCGATGGCGGTGGTGAGGGCGATGGCGTTCGCGTCGAAGATCTGCCCGAGCACGGTGTCGGAGCCGGGGCTCACCAGCTCGGCACCGGTGGTGATGACGGCGACGCGCGGCCGCACCCGCACCTCGACCGTGGCGATGCCGGAGGCGGCCAGCGCGGCGAGGTGGCGCGAGCCGAGGCGCATGCCGGCGGGCAGCAGTGTGTCCCCGCGGCGGAGGTCGCTGCCACGTTCGCGCACGTACTCGCCCGCGGAGCGCGAGCGCGAGATGGTGACCGTGTCGTCGGTGACGGAGGTGTCCTCGACGGGCACCACGGCATCCGCGCCCTCGGGCATGGGGGCGCCGGTCATGATGCGCACCGCCGTGCCGGGGTGGAGCGGCGCGGGCGTCGAGGCCCGCGCGGAGATCTCGCCCACGACGGGCAGGCTCACGCCTGGCGCGAGGTCGGCGGCGACGACCGCGAAGCCGTCCATCTGCGAGTTGCGGAAGAGGGGCAGGTCGAACGGCGCGATCACCTCGTACGCGGTGACGCGCCCGAGCGCGTCGGCGAGCGGCAGCGGCTCGGCGGTGTGCGGGAAGACCAGCATGGAGCGCACCAGCGCGGCGTGTTCGTCGACGGATGTCATCAGTACCTCGGGATCGTGGGGTCGACCAGGCGCGACCAGGCGTCGATGCCGCCGGCCAGCTGGCGGGCGCGGATGCCGCGGGCGGAGAGCGCCTGCACGGCCCGGGCCGACCGCACCCCGTGGTGGCAGAACACGACGAGGTCGTCGGCGGCCTGGATGTCGTCGACGGGCACGAGGCGCGCCCCCGGGATGGCGGCGAGCTCCGCCTCCCACGGCTCGCGGATGTCGACCAGGGTGACCGCGCCGAGCACCCCGGCGAGCTCCGTGGGGCTCACCGAGTCGCCGAGCCCGCAGAACAGCTCGTAGTCGA
>JAODAU010000407.1 GCA_025463615.1 Microbacteriaceae bacterium
CAATACCGTAGAGAGGTCGTCTCTACCCAAGGTCTCTTGTCGGCACGCACAATCCACTGGAAATTACTTGGTTGGGGATTTGCGCACAGGCTGGGCCGAAGAATACGGTCAGCAGCCCTCAATACTACGGAAGTTCCGGGCTTTCGGCAAACTACTCACACGTCTGGCGGATGTCGACGAACGCGGCAGAGACCGCCTGCGACGACTTGCCCAGCTTCGTGAAGTCCGCGGCGGTCGGGTCGGCCGACTCCTTCTTCACGTCGGCGGCCAGCGTGCTCACCGCTTTGTCGGCCGTGTCGGCGACCTTCGCGATGTTCGGGTTCGTGACCTTGGCGATGTCCTTATGGAACGTGGTGGACGTGCGCGCGAGCACCGACGAGGTGCCGTCGGGGTCGGAGGAGAAGGTGGGGAGCGCTCCGTTGATGCTGCTGGTGGCGGCATCCACCGCCTTGATCAGGGTGGTGCAGGCGGCCTTCTTGGTCTGCGTGGGCGCGCAGCCGCTCACCGCGAGCAGCAGTGCGACGGCGAGCGCGCCGGTGCGCAGCGCGGTGACCCGGGGATTTCGCACGGGTTAGCCGCAGACCTTTCCGAGGGCGGTGAAGTTCGTCTGCACGGCGGTGGCGTCGGCCTGGATCTTGGCGGTGTCGGCGGTCTTCGGGTTGGCGAGCACCGCCTTCACGTCGGCGGTGAGGGCGGCGAGCGCGTCGTGCGCCTTAGTGCCGGCGTCCTTGACCTCGGGGTTGGTCACGCTGTCGAGACCGGACTGCGTGCTGTCCGTGAGCTGCTGGAGCTTCTGCTCGGCGGCGTTCGGATCGGCGGCCAGGCTCGCGAAGCTCTGCTGCAGGTCGGCGGTCAGGGTCGCCACCGACGACTGCAGCGCCGCGCACGCGGCCGTCGTCGACTGCGCGGCGGCCGAGGGCGCGGCCGCGGAGTGCGTCGGCTTGGGCGTGTGGCTGGCGGCGGGCGCGGCGGCCGAGCACCCGGTGAGGGCGAGCAGCAGGCCGGCGGATGCGGCGAGAATGGTCAGGGTCGTGCGGCGGGCAGTGGCCATGAGTGAGGTCCTCCGGTCGACGTGTCCTCACACTTTATCGTGCGGCCGCACGCGTGCAGTCCGCGCACAGCCCGAACACGTCCACCACGTGGTTGGGCTGGGTGAAGCCGTTCTCGGCGGCGACCCGCTGCGCCCAGGACTCCACGGCATCCGCCTCGATCTCCACGGTGAGCCCGCAGTTGCGGCAGATCAGGTGGTGGTGGTGCTGGCCGGGCGTGCACGCGCGGAACAGGCTCTCGCCCTCCTGCTGCAGCGAATCCGCCTCGCCCTCGTGCGCCAGGTCGGCGAGCGCGCGGTACACGGTGGCCAGGCCGATGGCCGATCCGGAGTCCCTCAGCCTGCTGTGCAGGGTCTGCGCGCTCACGAACGTCTCGGTGCTCTCGAGGGCGTCGCGAACCGCCTCGCGCTGCCAGGTGTTCCTCTTGGTCGTCATAGGTTCACCGCCGTTCCCGCGATCGCTGGCTCCGTCACCCGACCATTGTTACCCCGCTTGCCGCGGCGCGCACCCACGATCCGGCAGACCACGTAGATGAGGGCCGAGATGGTGGTGACGTACGGGCTGATCGGCAGGCCGCCGCCGAGGGCGAGCAGGATGCCGCCCACCACGCTCACCACGGCGAAGACCACGCTCAGCAGCGGCGTGAGGAACGGCGACGCCGTGACCCGCATGGCTGCCGCCGCCGGCGTGACGAGCAGCGAGAGCACGAGCAGCGCCCCCACGATCTGGATCGACACCGCGGTCGCCAGTCCGAGCAGCACCATGAAGGCGATCGAGATCGCCGTCACGGGCAGGCCCTTGGCCCGCGCGACATCGGGGTCCACGCTCGAGAAGCTCAGCGGCCGCCAGACGATCGCCAGCCCCACGATCACGATCAGCGAGACCACGATCAGGGCGGCGAGCTGCGGGTTGTCCACCGAGACGATCTGCCCGGTGAGCAGGCCGAACTTGTTGGCGCTGCGCCCCGGATACAGGGCCAGGAAGAGGATGCCGAGGCCGAGCCCGAACGGCACCAGCACCGCGATGATCGAGTTGCGTTCCCGCGCCCGCGACCCGAGCACGCCGATGAGGATCGCCGCCCCGAGCGACCCCACCAGCGACCCGACCACCACGTTCGCCCCGAACAGCAGGGCGGCGGATGCCCCGGCGAAACTCAGCTCCGAGACCCCGTGCACCGCGAACTGCAGGTCCCGCGTCATCACGAACGGCCCGATCAGGCCGCCGACCACGCCGAGCACCGCTCCCGCGAAGATCGAGTTCTTCACCAGCACGAGCAGCTCGCCGTAGTGCTGGAATCCGAAGATCTGGCCCCAGAAATCGGTGTTCATTCGGCGGCCCTCCCGTGGTGCTCCAGGTGGTCGTGCACACCGTAGCCCTCGGGCGCGCCGAGCACGACGATGCGCCCGCGACTGCGGATCACCTCGACCGGGGTGTCGTACATGTACGAGAGCACCTCCGAGCGCAGCACCTCGTCCGGAGTGCCGATGCGGAACCGGCCGCCGGCGAGGTACAGCACGCGGTCCACCATCGGCAGGATCGGGTTGATGTCGTGCGTGACGAACACCACGGCGGTGTCGAGCGTCTTTCGCTGCTGGTCGATGAGCTCGCTCACCCCGCGCTGGTGGTTGAGGTCGAGCGAGATGAGCGGCTCGTCGCAGAGCAGCAGCCGCGGGTCCCCCGCGATGGCCTGGCCGACCCGCACCCGCTGCTGCTCACCGCCGGAGAGCATCGCCACCGGCACCTTCGCGTAGGCGGTGGCGCCGACCGACTCGAGCACGTCATCCACCCGTTTGCGCGTCGCCTTCGAGTTGATCGGCAGTCCCCAGCGCGTGCCGTTCACGCCGAACGACACGAGGTCGCGGGCGCGCAGCGGGGTGCCCTGCTCGAGGAGCTTCTGCTGGGGGATGTACCCGATCCGCTCACTGCCGCGGCCCACCGGCTGCCCCAGGAACTCGACCGTGCCGGAGGTCAGCTCCTGCTGGCCGAGGATCGTCTTGAGCAGGCTGGTCTTGCCGGTGCCGTTCGGGCCGAGCACCGCGAGGAACTCGCCCGGCTGCACGTCGAGGTTGAGGTTGCGCCAGAGTTCGCGGTCGCCGAAGGAGAGCGTGGCCGAGCGGATGCTCAGCACCGGCGTTGCGTCTGGCACGGGCATCCTCACTTCAGGGCGGCGGTCACGGCCGCGAGGTTGTCGGTCATCCACGCGAGGTAGTCCTTGCCCTTGGGCAGCGTCTCGGTCACGGGCACCACCGGAATGCCGGCGGACTTGGCGGCGGCGAGCACCGCCTCGGTCTCGGGCCCGCTGGTCTGCTCATTGTAGGCAAGCAGCTTCACCTGGTGGCGGCTGAACAGGTCGAGGGTCTGCTCGAGCAGCTCGGGCGAGACATCCGTGCCCTCCTCGATGGCGGCGCTGAACTTGGCCGGCGTCTTGTTGACCAGCCCGGAGGCGTCGAGCAGGTAGAGGGGCACCGGCTCGGTGATTGCGACGCCCTCGCCGGCCGCCGGGCTCGCCTTGATCGCGGCCTCGCCGGCCTCGAGGGTGGCGAGGTGCGCGTCGAAGGTCTTCTCGTTGGCCGTGTACTCGGCCGCGTTCTTCGGGTCGAGCTTGGTGAGCTGCGTGCGGATGCTCGCCGCCACCTTCTGCA
>JAODAU010000046.1 GCA_025463615.1 Microbacteriaceae bacterium
GTAGTTGGAGTCGACGAGCGTGCCGTCGACATCGAAGAGCACAGCGCGAACGGTCATGACGACGAGGCTAGCGGTCACGGCGTCAGGCTTCGCTCCCTTGCCAACCCGCGGAAAACGGGTAGGCCCACGCCTGCCGCCGCGCAACCCCTGCCACCGTGGGATTGCGCGCGTACGGTCCGATCCATGAGAGCCCTTACCTACCAGGCGAAGCGATCCGTGAGCGTCGAGACCGTGCCCGACCCCATCATCCTCGAGCCGACCGACGCCATCGTGCGCATCACCTCCACGGCCATCTGCGGCTCGGACCTGCACCTCTACGAGCTGTTCGGTCCGTTCCTCGACCGCGGCGACATCCTGGGCCACGAGCCGATGGGCATCGTCGAGGAGATCGGATCGGGCATCACGAACCTGCAGGTCGGCGACCGGGTGGTCGTGACCTTCAACATCGCCTGCGGCCACTGCTACATGTGCCGGCGCGGCCTCCAGTCGCAGTGCGAGACGACCCAGGTGCGCGAACAGGGGTCCGGCGCGTCGCTCTTCGGCTACACCAAGCTCTACGGGCAGGTGCCGGGCGGGCAGGCCGAGCTGCTTCGCGTGCCCCTCGCCGACTACAACGCGGTCAAGGTGGGCACCGACCTGCCGGACGAGCGGTATCTCTTTCTCAGCGACATCCTGCCCACCGCGTGGCAGGGCGTGAAGTACGCCGACGTGCCGGAGGGCGGCACTCTCGCGGTCTTCGGGCTCGGGCCGGTCGGCCAGTTCGTCACCCGCGTGGGCAAGCATCTCGGATACGAGGTGCTCGCGATCGACCCCGTGCCCGAGCGTCGCGCCATGGCGGAGCGCCACGGCATCGAGGTCTACGACCTGACGGATGACGTGGTCGCCGAACTGCGCGACCGCACCGAAGGCCGCGGCCCCGACTCCGTCGTCGACGCGGTCGGCATGGAGGCGCACGGCGCCGGCTTCACGTCGGTGGCGCAGGCCGCCGTCGGAATGCTGCCGAAGCCGGTCGCGCGCGCGACGATGGAGAAGGCGGGCCTCGATCGGCTCACCGCGCTGCACCCCGCCCTCGACCTGGTGCGGCGCGGCGGCACGGTCTCGATCAGCGGCGTCTACGGCGGCGAGGCCGACCCGATGCCCATGAAGTCGATGTTCGACAAGCAGGTCACCCTGCGCATGGGCCAGTGCAACGTGCGCCGCTGGATCGACGACCTCGTGCCGCTCGTCGAGGACCCGAGCGACCCGCTCGGCGTCACCGACCTGACCACCCACGTGGTCGGCCTGGACGAGGCCCCGCACATGTACGAGGTCTTTCAGAAGAAGGAGGACGGCTGCATCAAGGTCGTCCTCAAGCCATAACCCCCAGACACACCGAAAGGAATCCCATGGACCTCGGACCCCTCGGCAGCTACCGCCTGCCCGCGGCGATCAGGAGCGCATACGGCGTCGAGACCGCGCAGGACCTCGCCGACCAGCTCGGCGTGACCAAGCGCCCCAGCCTCACGATGTCAGGAGAGGCGGAGGATGCCTACGAGGCCCTGAAGCGCGGCGATCGCTCGCCGGCTCGCACGCTGCTCGTCGAGAAGCTCGGAGTGAGCGAGGCGAAGGCCGACGAGGCGCTGGCGAAGCTGCCGAAGCTCTGAGCCCGTGTTCGACGGTTTCGTCGAGCGCCGGGTCGAGGTGGGCGACTCGTCGATCTTCGTGCGGCAGGGCGGCCACGGACCGGCCGTGATGCTGCTGCACGGGCATCCGCGCACCTCCGCGACCTGGTACCGGGTGGCGCCGCTGCTCGTCGGGGCCGGCTTCACCGTGGTCTGCCCCGACCTGACGGGCTACGGACGCTCCCGGGGGCCGGCCCCCTCACCCGACCATTCGGCGCACTCGAAGCGCCGCGTCTCCTCGGACATGCTGGCCACCATGCGGGCGCTCGGGCACGAGACGTTCGACCTGGTCGGGCACGATCGCGGAAGCTACGTGGCGTTCCGTCTCGCGATGGACCACCCGGATGCGGTGCGTCGCCTCGCCCTGCTCGACTGCATCCCGATCGTCGAGCATCTCGAGCGTGCTGACGACCGGTTCGCCACCCAGTGGTGGCACTGGTTCTTCTTCGCGCAGCCGGAGAAACCGGAACGCGCCATCCTGGCCGACCCCGACGCCTGGTACACGGGCGCCCCGGAGCCAATGGGAGAGGAGAACTACGCCGAGTGGCGGAAGGCGATCCACGACCCTGACGTGGTGCGCGCGATGCTCGAGGACTATCGGGCCGGCCTCACTGTCGATCGCGCCGCGGAGGAGGCCGACCGGGCGGTTGGCCGGAAGCTCACAATGCCGCTGCTGGTGCTCTGGTCGCTGCGGGACGACCTCGAGCAGCTGTTCCGCGATCCGCTCGCGATCTGGCGGGCGTGGGCGACCGATGTGCGCGGCCACGGCATCGACTCGACCCACCATGTGGCGGAGCGGGCACCGGCCGAGCTGGCGGCGACCCTCAGCGGGTTTCTACGAGACGCGCCGGATCGGCCGGCTCCTCGGTGAGCATCAGCCCCTGCGCGCTGCTCGCCGCGGCCGTGAGGGACTCGAGCCACTCGCGGTTGATGGGCGGCATCCGCGTGGTGTCGTAGCGGTAGATCATGGGGATGTCGGCGTGCATCCACACGGTTGTGCGCCCCACCTCGTCGCCGCGAGCCTCCTCGAAGGAGAACACGAAGCTCTCGCCGCGGCGCAGCTTGGCCGTGATCACGAGCTGAAGGTGTGCGAGGGCGCGGTCGTCGAACGTCAGCGTCAATGCCGGTCCGTATACAAGGGTTCCCATGCTGCATCTCCGTGGTCTGGGGAGTGAAGTCACATAAACGTACGTCGTTTTCGCGACAGAGCCTAAATCAGAGCACGAGTGTCCGCGCGACGACCATCTCGGCGACCTGCGCCAGGCCGAGGTTGTGCGAGCGTGCGTGGGACCGGATCACCGCGAACGCGTCGTTCATCGACACGCCCTTCGAGTACGAGACGACGCCCTTCGCCTGTTCGATGATCACCCGGCTGGTCAGCGCGCGCTGCAGCTGCTCGGCCACGATCGACGTCTCGCGGATGGCGCGCTCCTGCAGGATGCCGATGGTGGCGACGTCCGCGAGGGCCTGCGCCGCCAGCACGTCGCGCCGCTCCGGCTCCCCCACTCGCTCGTTGAAGAGGTTGAGCGTGCCGATGCGGTTCGTGCGGAGCCGCATCGGGATGGCCAGGGCCGAACCGAACCCCTCGTCGAGGGCGCTCGCGCGGAACTCGCTCCACTCCTCGGGCGAGGTCGAGATGTCGGGCACCGCGACGGTCTGCCCGGTGGTGAAGCTCTCGATGCAGGGGCCCGCGTGCGCGCTCAGCTGCATGATCTCCACCAGCCGCGACGACTCGCTGGTGGAGGCGACGAGCTCGAGCTGCCCGTGCTGGTCGGCGAGCAGGATGCCGGCGGCCCGGGCGTCGATGACCTCGGTGCAGGCATCCACCAGCACCTGCAGCAGGTCGACGACCTGGTAGCCGTCCACCAGCGTGTCCGCCAGCTGGGCGAAGATCTCGAGCAGCCGCTCGTCGCGGCTCGTCTCACTCACCGTCGACACCGTCCTCGGTCGAGAAGTCCAGCGTGCGGTCGACGACGCGCTGCGCGACCTCCATCATGGTGAGGCCCGCGGCGAAGGCGTGGCCCTGCAGCACGAGCATGGCGTCGTCGGCGGAGATGTCGAGCTGGGCCAGCACCATGCCCGTCGCCTGGTGGATGACGCGGCGCGAGAACGCGCCGGACGCGGCACCCCCGCCCTCCTCCCCCGACCGGGCCATCGCCGCGCGCAGCACCTGCTGCCCCACAGCGGTCGCCAGCACCGTCGCGCGGAGGGTCTGGTCGGTGTCGAGCGTGCCGCGCTCCGCCGAGTACATGTCGACGGCCCCGATCTGCAGCGGGCCGACCCGGAGCGGCAGGGCGAACACGGAGCTGACGCCCTCCTCGGCGATGGTCGACGCGAAGCCGGGCCAGCGCGAGCGGGACTCGCGGATGTCGTGGGCGAAGACCGGCGATGCGGTGCGCATCGCGTCCCAGCACGGCCCCTCGCCGAGGTCGAACTGCACCTCGTCGAGCCGCGCGGCGAGGGCGTCGCTGGCGGAGATGGTCTCACTGCCGAGCAGCGGGCCGAGCGTGGAGATCGAGGCGCCGGTGACGGCGAAGAGGTCGACGAAGAAGTCCGGCCACTCGGGCGAGGGCCCGGGGGCGGAGCGCACGCGCTGGAGCGTGTCATCGAACGACTGGAGCACGGGGCATCCTTCCTTCTTCCCAGAGTAGGCGTACACAGTTCGCTATGGATGACACAGTTCGGGACTGGCTCGACCGATACCTCGTCGCGTGGCACTCGAATGAGCCCGACGACATCCGGGCGCTGTTCACCGAGGACGCCACCTATGCCGGCGGCCCCTTCGACCCGGAGCCGTGGATCGGTCGCGAAGGGATCGTGACCGGCTGGCTTGACCACCGCGACGAGGTCGGCGAGTGGGAGTTCGAGGGCTCGCCGCTCGCCTTCGACGGCCGCACCGGGTTCGTCGAAGGGCGAACCGACTACGCCGATGGGCGCGTGTACGCCAACCTCTGGGTGATCCGGTTCGCCGTCGACGGCCGGGCGGAGTCGTTCGCGGAGTGGTACATGGAGCCCGGACCGGTGCGCGCCGACCAGGTCTGATCACACGAACGCGCGGAGGGTGCGGGCGTTGCGCACCGCGTTGCCGCCGCCGTCGTTGTTGAAGTACACGTAGACCTCGTGCCCGCTCGAGTCCCATTCGCGGATGCGGTCGGCCCACCAGCGCAGGTCGTCGTCCGAGTAGGAACCGGCGTACAGGTGCTCGTCGTCGGGGCCGTGCATCCGCACGTAGACGATGTCTGAGGTGGCGCGCAGCACGCACGGCAGCCCCGCGCCGCTCATCACGCAGTAGGCCGCGTTGTGCCGCTCGAGCAGGCGGTACACGTCCTCGTTGTCCCAGGTCGGATGCCGCAGCTCCACCGCCACTCGGATCCACGCGGGCAGCGCGCCCAGGAAGTAGTCCAGCCGCGCGTCATCCCGCTCCATGTCCGGCGGCAGCTGCACCACAAGCACGGCGCGCCGGTCGCCCAGCTCGTGCCAGCCGGCCTCGATGCGGCGGATCCACTCCTCGGGTTCACGCAGGCGCCGCCCGTGGGTGAGCCACTGGGGTGCCTTCGCGGAGAGCGCGAAGCCGGGCGGCAGCTTCTCCCGCCAACCGGCGAACGTCTTCGGTGTCGGCCAGCGGTAGAAGCTCGCATTCAGCTCGACGGTGTCGAACTCCGCGACGTAGACGTCGCGACGCTTCCCGACCGGCAGGCCCTCCGGGTAGAGCACCCCGGCCCAGTGGTCGTAGCTCCAGCCGGAGGTGCCGATCCGCACCCCCACGTCAGTCGGGCAGGCCGCCGGGCGGCACGTCGGGGTCGTCCGAGACGACCTCGGGCGACTCGGAGGGGTCGACCGGGGCGTTGGGCGCGTCATCCTCACCGGGTGCGGGCAGGTCGGTCGATGGGGTCGTCGGCTCGGGCACCTGGTCGGGGCTCACCGGCTCGTCGGACGGGTGGCGAAGCTCGCCCTCGCCGCTCATCGGCGGGCGCCCTCGGGCTCGGCGAGCACGGCATCCCACACGGTCTCGCCGTGCCGGCCCGAGGGGTTCTCCTTGGGCGTGCCGTTGGGGTCCTCGGTGGTCTCCGGGTCATCCGGGTTGACCGACGGGGCCTCGGTCTCGGGGTCGCGCGGTGCCTGCAGGGGGTCGGTGTCGCTCATGTGGTCCTCGTTTCGTGTGGAGACGCCGACGGTAGGCGCGAAGTGAACATCGAGAAAGGGGTTGCGTTCCGGCGATCGAGGTTGAATACGCGCCGGATGGGCCTAGCGTCGCACGTATGAGCACAGACGAACTCCCCACCATCGCATCGCTCGCCGACGTCGCCGCGCAGCTCCGCGTCGACTCGATCCGCTCGAGCACGAGCGCCGGCTCCGGCCACCCCACGTCGAGCATGTCGGCCGCAGACCTGCTGGCCGTTCTCGTCGGCCGCCACCTGCACTACGACTGGGACCAGCCGCACCTCCCCACCAACGACCACCTGATCTTCTCGAAGGGCCACGCCTCTCCCCTGCTCTACTCCGTGTTCAAGGCGGTCGGCGTCGTCTCCGACGAGGAGCTGATGACCGACTACCGCCGCTTCGGCACCCGCCTCGAGGGCCACCCCACGCCGATCCTGCCGTGGGTGGACGTCGCCACCGGCTCCCTCGGACAGGGCCTCCCCGACGGGGTCGGCGTCGCCCTCGCCGGCAAGTACCTCGACCGTCACCCGTACCGCGTCTGGGTGCTCTGCGGCGACAGCGAGCTCGCGGAGGGCTCCATCTGGGAGGCCATCGACAAGGCGTCCTACTACCGGCTCTCCAACCTCGTCGCGATCGTGGACGTGAACCGGCTGGGCCAGCGCGGCCCGACCGACCTGCAGTGGGACCTCGACGCCTACGCCGCGCGCTTCGCCGCGTTCGGCGCGCGGGTGATCCAGGTGGACGGCCACGACCTCGACGAGATCGACGCGGCCATGACCGACGCCACGGAGGACGGCGGCGACCAGCCGGTCGTCATCCTGGCGCGCACGATCAAGGGCAAGGGCTTCCCCGAGATCGAGGATGCCGAGGGCTGGCACGGCAAGGCGCTCCCGGAGGACATGGCCGAGCGGGCGATCGCGGGGCTGGGCGGCATCCGCAACCTCACCGTGCGTGGCCCCGGCCCGCGCGAGGACGAGCACGTCGAGGAGGAGGCGGACGACCCGAAGCACATGCCGACGCCGGAATATGCCGTCGGTGACGAGGTCGCGACCCGCAAGGCCTACGGCGACGCCCTGCTGGCGCTCGGCTCGCGGCGCCTCGACGTCGTGGCATTGGACGGCGAGGTGAGCAACTCGACGCACGCCGACGAGTTCGCCAAGGCCTACCCGAACCGCTACTTCGAGATGTTCATCGCCGAGCAGCAGATGATCGCTGCGGCGACCGGGCTCAGCGTGCGGCACTACGTGCCCTTCGCCTCCACGTTCGCCGCGTTCCTCACCCGGGCGTACGACTTCATCCGCATGGGCGCGATCTCGCGGGCCGACCTGCGCATCGTCGGGTCGCACGCCGGCACCGAGATCGGCGCCGACGGTCCGTCCCAGATGGCCCTCGAGGACCTCGCGATGATGCGCGCGGTGCACGGATCCACCGTGCTCTACCCGAGCGACGCGACGAGTACCGCCGCCCTCGTCAACGCGATGGTCGAGCAGGAGGGCGTCGTCTACCTGCGCACCACTCGCGGCTCGTACCCCGTGCTGTACCCGTCGGGCGAGTCGTTCGCGATCGGCGGGTCCAAGACGCTGCGCTCCGGCGCGCAGGATGCCGTCACCCTCGTCGGCGCCGGTGTCACCCTGCACGCGTGCCTGGCCGCCGCCGACGCGCTGGCGGCAGACGGCATCGAGGCGCGGGTGATCGACCTCTACTCGGTCAAGCCGCTGGACAGCGCCGCGATCGTGGCGGCGGCGGGCGAGACCGGGCGCATCGTGGTGGTCGAGGACCACCATCCGGAGGGTGGGATCGGGTCTGCCGTGCTCGAGGCCCTCGCGGCCGAGCGCGTCACCGGCGCCGTCGTCGTGCAGCTCGCCGTGCGCGAGCTCCCGGGGTCGGGCAGCCCGGAGGAGCTGATGGCGTCGGCCGGGATCGACGCCGACGCGATCGAGAGGGCGGCGCGCTCGTTGGTCGGCTGAGTCAGCCCGCGAGCTCCTCGAAGGTGAGGGCCGCGGTGATGAGAGAGAGGTGGCTGAGCCCCTGCGGCAGGTTGCCGAGGTAGGCGTCGTCGTCCGGATCGATCATCTCGGCGAACAGCCCCACGTCGTTCGCGAGTAGGACCAGCTCGTCCATGAGCTCGCGCGACTCCTCGGTGCGGCCCACGCAGGCGAGTGCGGCCACCATCCAGAATGCGGATGCCACGAACGTGCCCTCCTCCGGCTCGATGCCCGAGTACCGGTAGAGCAGCGGGCCGCGGCCGAGCTCGGTGCGGATCGCGTCGATGGTGGTCGCCATCCGTTCGCCGCGCTCGAAGCCGCTCGGCGCGTGGAGCAGCACCGAGGTGTCGAGCTCCTCGGCGCCCGGGTACATCACGTAGGCGCGGCGCTTCTCCGACCAGCAGCGCTCGTTCACCCACTCGGCTACGGCGTCGCGCTCGACCGTCCAGCGCTCGACGCGCCCGTCGATCTGCCCCATGCCGTGCAGTGCGATCGCGGAGTCGAGGGCCGACCAGCAGCCCATCTTCGATGACGTGTAGTGCTGGGTGTCGGGCAGTTCCCACATCCCCGAGTCCTGCCGGCGCCAGGCGTCGCAGACGCGGTCGGCCAGGCCGGTGAGCATGAGCGAGGTGCGGGCATCCAGAAGGTTTCCGGCGCGCACGTAGGTGAGCATCACGCGGAAGAGGTCGCCGTAGACGCCGAGCTGCAACTGCTCCCCGGCAGGGTTGCCGAACACGACCGGTCCGATGCCGCGCCAGCCCGGCACGTCGCGCGTCTCCACCGGCGGGGCCTCCTCGCCGTCGAGCGTGTAGAACACCCGCAGGTCGGGCCCCTCGGCGTCGATGGTCGACAGCAGCCACGAGACGGCGGCGTGGGTCTCCTCGCGCAGCCCGAACCGCACGAGCGCCGACACCGAGTACGCCACGTCGCGCACCCAGCCGAAGCGGTAGTCCCAGTTCTTGCCGCCGGAGAGGTTCTCGGGCAGCGACGTCGTCGCGGCGGCCGCGATGGCGCCGCTGGGGCTGAAGAGCAGGAGCTTGAGCGCGAGCGCGCTGCGCTGCACGGCCTCGGCCCACGGCCCGTCGTAGTGGAACTCGCGCGACCACGCGCGCCAGTTCTCGATGGTGCGGTCGACGCCCTCGTCGGTCTTCGTCGGCTCCGGAACGTGGATCGGCTCATTGCCCGAACTGCTCATCGTGACGAGGTGCCGCGATCCGGCCGCGGTCGTGAACGACCCCGCCATCGCGCGGTCTCCCCCGCCGCGCGGCCCGTGGTCGATGCCGCGCACCGCGAGCGTGCGCCCGTCGACCCGGATGACCTTGCCGTGCACGGTCTGCTCGACCCACGGCGAGGCGAGGCCGAGGCAGGTGCCGGGCGCGACGCGCCAGCGGAAGTGCACCGATCCGCTCACCCCGTCGATGCGGCGGGCGAGCTCGGTCCACGGAAGCCGGCCGGCCACCCCCGTGACGAGCGCGTCGGTCACCCGGGCCACGCCCGAGTCGGTCGCAAAGGTGGTGACGAGCACGTTGGTGCCCTCGACGTACTCCCGCGAGGTGGTGAAGGGCGCGCTCGGGGCGAGGTCGACCGAGCCGCCGCCCTCGGCATCCAGCAGGCGGGCGAAGACCGGCGTGGAGTGGATGCTGGGCAGTGGCAGCCAGTCGATCGACCCGTCCCGCGCCACCAGGGCGACGGTGCGGCCGTCGCCGATGGCGGCGTACGAGCGGAGGTCCGCGTACCCTGCCGGGTCGCGGTCCCCCGCCGCGTCAGTCGTCACGGATTGGGCATCCCGCCGTCGACGTGGAGCGTCTCGCCGATCACGAAGCTCGACTCGGGCGACGCGAGGAACACGTAGGCCGGCGCGAGCTCGGCGGGCTGGCCCCAGCGGCCGAGCGCGGTCTCCTCGCCCGTCGAGGCGAGGGCGGCGGGCGGCTGGCCGCCCGCGGTCTGCAGGGGGGTCCAGATGGGGCCGGGAGCGACGACGTTCACGCGGATCCCCTTCGGCGCGAGCTGCTGCGACAGAGCCTTCGAGAAGGTGTTGATCGCCGCCTTGGTCGAGGCGTAGTCGACCAGGATCGGCGACGGCGTGTATGCCTGGATCGACGAGGTGTTGATGATCGTCGAGCCGGGCTTCAGGTGCGGCAGCGCGGCCTTGGTGATCCAGAACATCGCGGAGACGTTCGTGGCGTAGGTCTCGGCGAACTGCTCGTCGCTGATGTCGCCGAGCTCCTCGGCGAACTGCTGCTTGCCCGCGTTGTTCACCAGGATGTCGAGCCCGCCCAGGCCGTCGACCGCCTTGGCGACGAGGTCGCGGCAGAACGCGGCATCCGTGATGTCGCCGGGCAGGGCGACGGCCTTGCGGCCGGCCGCCTCGATCATGGCGACCGTGCGGTCGGCGTCCTCCTGCTCGGAGGCGAGGTAGGAGATCGCCACGTCGGCGCCCTCCCGCGCGAACGCGAGGGCGACGGCCGCGCCGATGCCGGAGTCCGCGCCCGTCACGAGTGCCTTGCGGCCCTCGAGGCGGCCCGATCCCTGGTAGCTGTGCTCGCCGATGTCGGGCACCGGCTTCTGGTCGCCCTCGACGCCGGCGCCGTCCTGGGACTGCTCCGGCGGCTCGATCTTCGGGTACCGGGTCACCGGGTTGTCGAAGGTGAACTGGGGGTGTTTGTAGTCGACGTTGTCTGGGTTCTGTGCCATGCGGTGGACCGTACGCGCGCGAATCCCGGTCGCGGAGGGGGTTGCGCAGGGCTGCGGAACGGTGTTGAAAGAGCTCATGGCAGAGGACTGGACGGTCAAGACCGGGGCGCGTGATTACGAGGTCTCGCGCCACGACGGCGAGCGACTCCAGCACGAGGTGCTGTCGGGAGACGGCGAGGGCCGCGCCGAGACGGTCGAATTCACCCCGCTCGGTTCGGATGACCCCGTGACCGTGGATGTCGACGACATCGAGGCCATCGGGCCCGACAGCGCGCAGACGGCCTCCGACGACGACATGGCCAGCGGTCGCTGACGCTGCCAGCGGGCGCTGACGCTGCCAGCGGGCGCTGACGTGGCCGGTGGGCGCTGACGTGGCCGGTGGTCGCTGACGCTGCCCTGCGTGCGCCGACGTGGCCGGCGGGCGCTGACGCTGCCAGCGGGCGCTGACGCTGCCAGCGGGCGCTGACGCGTCCCTGGACGCTTGGGCGCTCGGTCGTCGCGCTCTTTTCGGTCGCTGAGGCTCTCGAAGCGCCCTCGTGAAGCGGGTAGAGCTTGTCGAGTCCTCCGCGGGGAATGTCGGTGGTCCCAGAAATAATGATTACGTGACCACAGCACCCGTCCTCGCCACCCTGGCAGCCCTCGCGCACGAGAAGCGCGAGCTGGATGCCCGGCTGATCGTCGCGGCTGGGGAGTTCGCGGCGTTGTCGGATCGGTCGCTGGACAA
>JAODAU010000456.1 GCA_025463615.1 Microbacteriaceae bacterium
TTCGCGCCAGCCGCCAGGACCTCGAAACCCAGGCCCGCTTCATCGACCAGATCATCGAGACCCGCCTCGAAAACAGCGCGGACGCCACCGTCGAGCACCGCACCTGGGTCAAATCCGTCAGCCCGCCGCGCGCCATGCACCAACTCGCCCGCCTCCTCGGCCTGCACCACCAAAACACCCCCAACCAACCTCACCCCGCCAGCGCCAATTAACCCTCCAAAAACCTCCGGCGCATGCTTGCCAGAAAGGAGCGGGGGCTTTCCAGCCCCCGTCGAAAAGCCCGGCCAAAGGCCGCAAATTTCCGAACCTACCCCTGGAGCCTCGCCTCGTGCCTGTCCAAGTGGCTGGGGCATCCCTGCCCCAGTTTGAAAAGCACCCGGCCACCGGCCGCAAACTTTCGAACCACTCAATGTCAGCTCTACTCCATCCGCTCCGCCCGATGCCGGCCAAGTGGCTGACACGTCCCGTGGCTGCTCTGAAAGCCCACGGCCAGCGGCCGCACGCCATCTCAAAGAGCCCCGAAGCGGGCGAAATGTGGCAGCCAGGGGTGACTGGAGCGCAGCGGAAGGAACCCCTGGACCTCTCGGCTGTGCGGCAGCATGCACTCCGGGCGCCAAAGACGTTTCGCGGCTCACTCGTCCTGGAGCGCCCGCCTCAAATCCGCTCCGCCTCCGCCCACGGGGGATGCCGATCCACCCCCCAACAGGGCAGGGGAGCCCCTCAAACGGTGGCCTCAAAGCGCCACTCCGCTCATTCTTAATCCGTTAGATCCGCCACATCGATCCATCCATTCTTCTGTAAACCCTAACCCCCTAAAAACCAACACCTCTCCCTCCAACCCCGCACCCGGAAACGCAAATGCGTCAAACCCGCCCCAAAATCCCTCTCCCCATCCGCAAAAAAATCCCCACTCTCCCCAACCCGCCAAAACCCCTGAAAACCCGCAGCTTACGCCCATCACCCGCTGCAAAACGCGGCGCAAAATCCACCCTTCGTGCAAAAACCTGCACGAAACGCATTGACGGCCGGGGTCCCGGGCGTCTAGGGTCTCCCCGCCGCCCCGAAGCGAGCGGCGCGAGAGACGAGAGTCGATCGACCCCAGGATGACTTGCAGGGAACTGCAAAAAACCTGACCGGGCTGATCGGCTTTTTAGTCCCCTCGACTAAGATCTTTCACAGTATGGTCCGGTAGACGCGGATGGCATGAAAGCAGTGAAGTTGTTCACAACAGCTTCTCTTAGCGCATTCCAAGCCAAAGTCTAGCGGATGAGAGGAAAAAGGTTAAATTGTGTGCTGCGTGTCACAGGATGCGCAGAGGTTGAATGACTTCGGTCAAGTCAATCAGGTCAATTTGGCTGTATTGAATTACAGCAAACGTTTTTTACGGAGAGTTTGATTCTGGCTCAGAACGAACGCTGGCGGCGTGTTTAAGACATGCAAGTCGAACGGATTGAAGTTGTAGTAATACCGCTTCAGTCAGTGGCGCACGGGTGCGTAACACGTGAGTAACATGCCCTGTAGTCGTGAATAGCCCTCCGAAAGGGGGATTAATACACGATGGTCCCGCAAGGGTAAAGGTGGCTTCGGCTGCCGCTATAGGATTGGCTCGCGGCCTATCAGCTAGTTGGGGAGGTAACGGCTCACCAAGGCGACGACGGGTACCTGGTCTGAGAGGACGATCAGGCACACTGGAACTGAGACACGGTCCAGACACCTACGGGTGGCAGCAGTCGAGAATAATTCACAATGGGGGCAACCCTGATGGTGCAACGCCGCGTGGAGGATGAAGGTCTTCGGATTGTAAACTCCTGTCATCTGGGAGTAAGGCGTGGCGATGAATAGTCGACACGATTGATAGTACCAGAAGAGGAAGGGACGGCTAACTTCGTGCCAGCAGCCGCGGTAATACGAAGGTCCCAAGCGTTGTTCGGAATCACTGGGCGTAAAGGGAGCGTAGGCGGCGTGGTAAGTCAGATGTGAAATCCCGGGGCTCAACCCCGGAACTGCATCCGATACTGCCATGCTTGAGGGTTGGAGAGGTAGCTGGAATTCTCGGTGTAGCAGTGAAATGCGTGGATATCGAGAGGAACACTCGTGGCGAAGGCGAGCTACTGGACAACATCTGACGCTGAGGCTCGAAGGCTAGGGTAGCGAAAGGGATTAGATACCCCTGTAGTCCTAGCAGTAAACGGTGTGCGCTTGGTGTGAGGGGATTCGACCCCCCTTGTGCCGGAGCTAACGCGTTAAGCGCACCGCCTGGGAAGTACGGCCGCAAGGCTAAAACTCAAAGAAATTGACGGGGACCCGCACAAGCGGTGGAGTATGTGGCTTAATTCGATGCAACGCGAAGAACCTTACCAAGGCTTGACATGCATCTCTAAGCACGTGAAAGCGTGTGACTCTTCGGAGGATTTGCACAGGTGCTGCATGGCCGTCGTCAGCTCGTGTCGTGAGATGTTGGGTTAAGTCCCGCAACGAGCGCAACCCCTGTGATTAGTTGCCAGCGGTTCGGCCGGGGACTCTAATCAGACTGCCCAGATCAACTGGGAGGAAGGTGGGGACGACGTCAGGTCAGTATGGCCCTTACGCCTTGGGCTGCACACGTACTACAATG
>JAODAU010000101.1 GCA_025463615.1 Microbacteriaceae bacterium
CAGTCGACGGGACATTCGTCGATGCATGCTCGGTCTTTGACGTCTACGCATGGAAGCGCGATGACATAGGTCACGGGGAGGGCTTTCCCTTCGGTTCAACAGTGCCTCCAAGCTTATCGCGGCGGAACGTGCCCGCATTCGGCCACGCGAGCGCGACCAGCACGATGAGCACGGGGCCGTAGGTGAGGGCGTATCCCAGCTGGGACGCGGGAACGAGGATCGAGCCGCCCCCGCTCTGCATCGACAGCGCCCCCACGGCGACGAGAACGCCGAGCGAGCCGAAGATGGCGACCTGGCGCCCCGGGAACAGCAGGCGGCATCCGGCCACGAACGCCGCGATGAGCAGCAGGCCCACGATCAGACCGACGGGCACGACGCCGAGCGTGTACTGGTGGTTGACGACCGCGATCGCACCGAGGGCCAGCCCGAACACCAACGCCAGGATCGAGAACAGCAGGTGCACGCCGAACCCCTGTTGCTGCCACGTGACCCGCTGCTGCGCCCCCGGGTCGACCAGCCCGAACCGCTCGACCGTGGGGATGCCGCGGCTCCCCCCGCTCGAGAGCGCGAACTCATCCCCGCTCACCGTCACCTGGCTCCTGTGCGCTGCCAGGGCGGAACGTTTCCGGTCGAAGACCGGGGTCACATCCACCGAGACCCCCGCACCACCGATCTCGTAGAACGGCACATCCATCACCTCGGCGGCGCGCAGCGCGGCCTGCCGCACGCGCACGTGGTCGGGGTGGCCGTAGCCGCCGGCGGCGTCGTAGCTCACCACGGCGGTGGCCCGGCTGGAGTCGATCACGGTCGCGATGTCGGCGGCGACGTCGCCGAAGTCGGCGGCGCAGAGCGAGTCGCCGGCGAGGTCGGGCAGCGGCTCCGCGCGGCCGTTCGATCCCCAGCGCATGCCAGAGTCGGTGTAGCGGCGCGGCTGCTTGTCGGCCCAGCGCACGCCCGGGTCGCCGAGGTAGCGGTGGTCGTCGACGCCGAGCACGGCGAGGGCGGCGGCCAGTTCCCGTTCGCGCAGGGGCGCCATCCTGTCGGTGCCCTCTATTCCGGCCAGGTCGGCGGGGATCACCTCGCCGAGTTCGCCGCGCGTGCAGGTGAGCACGGTGACGGCCGCGCCGCGGTCCACGAGCGTGGCGATGGTGCCGCCGGTGTCGATGCTCTCGTCGTCCGGGTGCGCGTGCACGAAGAGCACGCGCTCCACGGCGTCCCGTTTGGTGGGAATCCCCCCGGCAGTCTCTTCCACAGTGGACAGGATATGTCGCGCGGGTTATGGTCGAGTGGGTAAGGATAGCCTTACCAACACTTCCCCCTCTCACTTCTCGAAACGAACCTGTGCTCCTCGCTAACTTCCTGATCGGCCTCCGCGAAGGCCTCGAAGCCGCTCTGGTCGTCGGCATCCTCATCGCCTACGTGGTGAAGGTAAAGCGAAGGGACGTTCTCCCCCGGCTCTGGGTCGGCATCGCGATCGCGATCGCGGTCTCGCTCGGGGTCGGCGCGATCCTCACCTGGGGGCCGTACGGGCTGTCGTTCCAGGCGCAGGAGGCGATCGGCGGCGCGCTCTCCATCGTGGCCGTCGGCTTCGTGACCTGGATGATCTTCTGGATGGCGCGCACCGCCCGCGACCTGAAGCACAACCTCGAGAACCGCATGGACCTGGCGCTCATGGGCGCCGGCTGGGGCATCATCGTGCTCGCATTCCTCTCGGTGGGTCGCGAGGGCATCGAGACGGCACTGTTCGTCTGGGCGAGTGTGGCGGCGAGCGGTGGCACCTGGATCCCCGCGGTCGGGGCGCTGCTCGGCATCCTCACCGCGGTCGTGATCGAGATCCTGATCTACCGCGGTTTCGTGCGCATCAACCTGGGCAAGTTCTTCACCTGGACCGGCGGGTTCCTCATCATCGTCGCCGCCGGTGTCTTCGCCTACGGCATCGGCGACCTGCAGGAGTCCGGGGTGATCCCCGGCGCCCTCGCCAAGGCCTGGGATATCAGCGCGGTCATCCCGGCCAGCAGCTGGTACGGCACCGTGCTGCAGGGCGTCGTCAACTTCAACCCGAACCCGAGCTGGCTCCAGGTCATCGGATGGTTCGTCTACCTCGCGATCACGATCCCCGCGTTCGTGATCCAGCACCGCCGCCCGCGCAGAGTCGCGCAGGTCGCATCGGCCACATCGACCCCTGCCCCTGCCAAACAACCTCACGGAGAACACGCATGAAGCACCGCCACCTGATCGCCGGAGCCGCCGCTGCGGGCGCCCTGACCCTCATCCTCACCGGATGCGTACCGAACAACACGGGCGGCGGCAGCAACGCCTCGGGCGGCTCGATCAAGGTCGCCGCGTCCGACAAGTCGTGCGACCTCTCCGCGACCACCGCGCCGAGCGGCCCCGTCACGTTCACCATCAGCAACACCGGGTCGGATGTCACCGAGCTCGAGATCCTCGCCGCCGACAAGCTCCGCATCGTGGGCGAGAAGGAGAACGTCGGCCCGGGCACCAACCCCACCTACGTCGCCCAGCTCGAGCCGGGCACGTACTACACCAGCTGCAAGCCCGGCATGGTGGGGGCCGGCGTCGGCGAGACCAAGTTCGTGGTCACCGACTCGGGCAAGGTGGTCGTCGAGGCGAGCGTGAAGAAGCGCGTCGCCACCGCCGTCACCCAGTACATCTCCTACGCCAAGGACCAGGTCGGCGAGCTCGTCACCGACACGAAGGCCTTCGTCGCCGCCTACGAGTCCGGCGACAGCGCCACGGCGAAGCAGCTCTACCCCGGCGCTCGCTCGCACTACGAGCGCATCGAGCCGCTCGCCGAGAAATTCCCCGACCTCGACGCCTCCCTCGACCTCCGCGAGGCGGACCTCGAGTCGGGCGACACCTGGACCGGGTGGCACCGCATCGAGAAGGACCTCTGGCCGCCGGCATCCGGCTACACGGCCCTCACCCCCGCGGAGCGCAAGACGCTCGGCGACAGGCTGAACAGCGACACCCAGAAGCTCTACGACCTGCTCTACGACCCCTCCTTCACCGTGACCCTCAGCGACGTGAGCAACGGCGCGATCGGGCTCATGGATGAGGTGGCCACCGGCAAGATCACCGGCGAGGAGGAGACCTGGTCGCACACCGACCTCTGGGACTTCCAGGCCAACATCGAGGGCGCGAAGGTCTCGTTCGAGAACGTCCGCGGCATCGCGAACAGCAAGGGCGCGACCGGCAAGGCGCTCGTGAAGCAGATCGACTCCGACTTCGCGACCCTCTCCACCACGCTCGGCCAGTACGGCTCGCTCGACTCGGGCTACAAGTACTACAACGAGCTCACGACCGACCAGGTCAAGCAGCTCTCCGACCAGGTGAACGCCCTCGCGGAGCCGCTCTCCAAGCTCACCGCGGTGGTGCTGAAGTAGCGGTGACGAGAAACGGCAACAGCGACGAGACCCCGTCGTCTTCGGACGGCGGGGTTTCGCCGCGTCACGGAATCAGCCGCCGCGGGCTCCTGGGGCTCGCTGGGGCGGGCGTCGTGGGCGCCGGCGTGGGATTCGGCATCGACCGCCTGGTCGTTGCGCAGGAGCCCACCGGGCAGTCCGGCGCCTCCCCCGTGTACCCGTTCTACGGCGAGCACCAGTCGGGCATCACCACGGCGGCGCAGGACCGACTGCACTTCGCCAGCTTCGACGTGGCCGACATCACCCGCGCCGAGCTGAAGGAGCTGCTGCAGGACTGGACGGTCGCGGCGGCACGGATGACGGCGGGCAAGACGGTCGGCGACGGCGCGATCGGCACCCTCGCGGCCCCCGCCGACGACACCGGCGAGGCCCTCGACCTGCCGCCCGCCGGGCTCACCATCACGTTCGGCTTCGGACCGGGCATCTTCGACCACCGCTTCGGGCTCGCCGACAAGCGACCGGCGGCCCTCATCGACCTGCCGCACTTCGCCGGGGACACTCTCGACCCGACGCTCACGGGCGGCGACCTCTGCATCCAGGCCTGCAGCGACGACCCGCAGGTGGCGGTGCACGCCATCCGCAACCTGTCGCGGATCGCGTTCGGGCGGGCATCCATCCGCTGGTCGCAGCTGGGTTTCGGGCGCACCTCGTCGACCTCGCGCTCGCAGGTGACCCCGCGCAACCTGTTCGGCTTCAAGGACGGCACGGCCAACGTGAAGTCCGAGGACACGACGATCGTCGACGAGCACATCTGGGTGCCGAAGGGCGACGGCTCCGACTGGATGACGGGCGGCTCGTACCTCGTCTCCCGTAAGATCCGCATGATCATCGAGACCTGGGACCGCACCGCGCTGGGCGAGCAGCAGCGCGTGATCGGCCGCGACAAGGGCGAGGGCGCGCCGCTCAGCGGCGGCACCGAGTTCACCGAGCCGAACTTCCACACGAAGGCGCTCGGCACGACGCTCATCGATCACGCGGCGCACGTGCGGCTCGCGCACCCCACGCAGAACAAGGGCGCGGTGCTGCTGCGGCGCGGCTACAACTTCGTGGACGGCAACGACGACCTGGGGCGCCTCAACGCCGGGCTGTTCTTCATCGCGTTCCAGCGCGACCCGCGCACCCAGTTCGTGGAGGTGCAGCGCAGCCTCGCCGGCCACGACGCCATGAACGAGTACATCAGGCACGTCGGATCGGGCATCTTCGCGGTGCCGCCGGGCGCGAAATCCGGCAGCTTCGTCGGCGCCGCCCTCTTCGACTGATTGCTACTGCTTCGAGTCGCTGGCGACCGTGTAGTTGACCGTCCAGTTCTTGTCGGTCTTCGCGACCACCATGACGATCGTGTAGGTGCCGTTGTCGAACGCCGCCGTGCCGCCCTGGTCCGTCGCCGGGGCGACGACGCCCTGGGACTTGTAGCCGGCATCCTCGAGCTGCTTGGCCGCGCCGTCGTAGGGGTTGTCACCCGTCACCTGGATCGTGACGTTCCAGCCCTTGCCCTTGTCGCCGTCGTTGACGCCCAGGCCGAGCACGACGGTGCCCTTGACCAGCGGGATGTCGCCGGGGAAGTCCTTGGGGATGCTCTTGCCCGGCAGGCTCACCTTGCCCCCCGTCGCCTGGTTGACGAGGTTCTGCACCGAGCATCCCGAGAGCACGGGGCCCGCCAACAGCGCAAGCGCGATGGCGATGGGGACGGTGACACGGGTTCGGGTCCTGATCATGATGTGTCCTCTCGATCGCTCCGGGCGAGCGCCTCGCCACAGCCTAGGCGCGTGCCCCTCACCCGACAATGAGGGCTCCCGCCCTTTTTTGATACGCGAAAGCCCCGCGATCACGAGTGGTCGCGGGGCTTTCGAGGTGGATCAGGCGTTCTGCTTCTTCAGCCGCGAGGTGGCGCGGGCACGCGCGTTGGCGTCCAGCTCGACCTTGCGGATGCGCACGAACTCGGGCGTGACCTCGACGCACTCGTCCTCGCGGGCGAACTCGAGGCACTCCTCGAGGGTGAGCC
>JAODAU010000129.1 GCA_025463615.1 Microbacteriaceae bacterium
TCGTGCCCATCTACGTGATGATCACCACGTCGATCAAGCCTCTGGGAGACGTGCAGGGGGTATTCACCTGGATCCCCTCGACGATCACCTTCCAGCCGTTCATCGACATCTGGAAGACGGTGCCGCTGGGGCAGTACTTCGTCAACAGCCTCATCGTGTCGCTCGCCGCGAGCGTGCTCAGCGTGGTCGTCGCGATCTTCGCGTCGTACGCGGTGTCGCGCTGGCGCTTCCGCGGCCGCACGGTGTTCACCACGACGATCCTGTCGACGCAGATGTTCCCCGGCGTGCTGTTCCTGCTGCCGCTGTACCTGATCTTCATCAACATCAACAACACGTTCGGCATCCAGCTGGTGGGCACCCGCACGGGCCTCATCATCACCTACCTCACCTTCACCCTGCCGTTCTCGATCTGGATGCTGTCGGGCTACTTCGACAACATCCCGCGCGAGCTCGACGAGGCGGCGAAGGTGGATGGCGCGAGCGCGCTGGGCACCCTGTTCCGCGTCATCCTGCCGGTCGCCCGGCCCGGCGTCGTTGCGGTGCTCGTGTACAGCTTCATGACGGCCTGGGGCGAGGTGCTGTTCGCGTCGGTGCTCACCAACCAGGACAGCCGAACGCTCGCCGTCGGCCTGGGCGAGTACTCGACAGAAGTGAACGTGTACTGGAACCAGATCATGGCCGCGTCCCTCGTGGTCAGCATTCCCGTCGTTGTCGGATTCCTGCTCCTTCAGCGCAGTTTCGTCGCAGGACTCAGTGCTGGAGCGGTTAAATGACAGACATCACCTGGCCGAAGGGCTTCCTCTGGGGCGCCGCGACCGCGGCCGCACAGGTCGAGGGCGCCGCGCACGAGGACGGCAAGGAGGACTCCATCTGGGATGAGTTCGCCCGCCTCCCCGGCGCCGTGCAGAACGGCGACACCCCCGAGGTGGCCGTCGACCACTACCACCGGATGCCGCAGGACGTCGCCCTGATGAAGGAGCTCGGCCTCGGTGTCTACCGCTTCTCCACGAGCTGGGCGCGCATCAAGCCGGGCGACCGCGAGGTCAACAAGCAGGGGCTGGCGTTCTACAGCCGGCTGGTCGACGAGCTGCTCGAGGCCGGCATCGTGCCGTGGCTCACGCTCTACCACTGGGACCTGCCGCAGGCGGTCGAGGAGACCGGCGGCTGGGCCAACCGTGACACGGCATACCGCTACCTGGACTTCGCCAACGTGGTCTACGACGTGCTCGGCGACCGGGTCGCGCGCTGGACGACGTTCAACGAGCCGCTCTGCTCGTCGTTGATCGGCTACGCGGCGGGCGACCACGCCCCCGGGCGCCAGGAGCCGGCGGCGGCCCTCGCGGCGCTCCACCACCAGCACCTCGGCCACGGCCTCGTCGTGCAGCGGCTGCGCGAGCGCAGCATCGCCGACGCGCGCCCGATCGAGCTGGGCATCACGCTCAACCTCACGAACGCGATCCCCGGCGACCCGAACGACCCGGTGGATGTCGAGGCGGCCCGCCGCGTCGACGCGCTGTGGAACCGCGCCTTCCTCGACCCGATCCTGCGCGGCTCATACCCGGAGGACCTGCTGCAGGATGTCGGCGACCTCGGCCTCAACGCCGCGATCAAGCCGGGCGACCTGGAGCAGATCCACCAGCCGATCGACTTCCTGGGCGTGAACCACTACCACGACGACGCCGTGAGCGGTCATCCGACCACGGTCGTCGGCGAGCGCGAGTTCAAGCCGACCGACCGCCCGACGAGCTCGTCGCTGGTCGGCAGCGAGTACGTCACGTTCCCGCTGCGCGGCCTCCCGCGCACCGACCTGGGCTGGGAGGTCAACCCGGCGGGCCTCCGCGTCCTGCTGCTGCGCCTGACCGCCGAGTACCCCCAGCTGCCGCCGCTTTACATCACCGAGAACGGCGCCGCGTACACCGACGTCGTGTCCGAGGACGGCGCGGTGCACGACGACCTGCGCAAGAAGTACATCCTCGACCACATCGCCGCCGTCGGCGAGGCCATCGAGGGCGGCGCCGACGTGCGCGGCTACTTCGTCTGGTCGCTGCTCGACAACTACGAGTGGGCGTGGGGCTACGGCAAGCGTTTCGGCATGGTCTACGTCGACTACGACACGCAGGAGCGCATCGTCAAGGACAGCGGCCTCGCCTATGCCGAGCACCTGGCAAAGGTCTCCGCCACGGTAGACGCCTAGCGCATCCCCGAGTGGGCGATGTTTGTCGTCAGCGTGCCAGCGCGACGACAAATATCGCCCACTCGCGGTTAAGCGGTGGCCGGCTCCACGAAGCGGAACCAGGACCACACCGCGAGGCTCACCGCGGCGAAGGCGCCCGCGACCACCAGTGACGCGACCACGGGGAAGCCCCCGACGCCGAGCAGCAGCACTCCCGCGAACAGCGCGACGACGAGCACGCTCGCGATCCACACCGGTCCCGACCACTCGAGCAGCACCCGCCCGGGCAGGCTGGCCAGCGGCAGCACCATCACGAGCGCCGAGCCGACCCCGGCCAGCGCGACCGTGGCGAGCAGCTCGCGCAGCGCCGCCGGCCCGAACCCGCTGCCCGCGACGAAACCGTGCGCCACCCAGGCGAGCAGGGCGAGCACGGTCACTGCGCCGACCTCGGTGAGGCGCACCAGGGCGCGGGGACGCGCGGGCAGGCCGCGCGCGAAGCCCATGCCGATGAGCACCCCGGTCACCATGCGCGGATGGATGCCGGTGGCCCGCGACAGCAGCGCCGCGAGCACCGCGGCCACCAGCAGCAGCGCGATGAACCGTGGCCGACCGGGCGCGGCGAGCCCCCGTGACGCGAGACGCCCCGGGATGCCGACGCCCACGATATTGAGCACCGCGAGTCCCACGAACACCGCGCCGGCCAACCGCAGGTACTTCACCTCGTCGTTGACGCCCACCGAGAGCACGACGAGGGCCGTCGCCACGACCAGGAACACCAGCGCCGACAACCACGGGTTCACCGGCGGCCGCTCCGCGAGGTCGTCCTCGAAGGTCGTGGGCTGGTTGCGCCCCATGAAGCGGGTGCGCGGCCGGCGCACGCGCCCGCGCAGGGCCGTCGCCAGCAGGCGCAGCGGCAGGGCCACGAGCAGCAGGTAGGCGAGCGCGAGCAGCGGCGCGAGCAGCCAGTTGCCTCGGCTGATCGACGAGGCGAGCGTGGGGAGGGCCGCCCCGAAGTCGGTGGGGCTGCCCCATCCGGTGTGCGGGCTGGTCGCGTAGGGGAGCGGCGTCGGGCTGGGACTCGGCGTCGTGGGGGTGGGCGAGGGCGTGGTCGGCGTGGGGGACGGGGTGCCCGGCGGCGGCGGCGCGACGGGGGGAGCCGCGGCATCCGCCGGCCCGAAGGCGATGCGCACGATGGGGGAGGGGGAGCTGAAGTTGCCGGCGGCGTCGCGCTGGATCGCGCGCACCGAGTGGGTGCCGCCGGTCGGCGCGGCGGCACCGCAGGCCCATGCCGACGCCGCGACCGCCGAGGAGCAGACCGGCACGTTGTCGAGGTAGACGTCGACCGTGCCGCCGGTCTCGCCGACACCGCGGTAGGTGACGCGCGCGGAGCTGACGCGGGTGCCCGCGCCGGGGGAGGTCACGCGGGGCGGGAGCGGGGCATCCTTGTCCACGTGCACGTCGAGCGAGCCGGAGACGGATGACGACGCCCCGCCCCCGAGGTCGGCCCGCGCCTGCGTCGCCGTCACCGACCAGTCGCCCGACCCGACCGTGAGCGCGCACGACCAGTAGCCGGCGCTGGCGACGATCGAGCTGCACCCGCCGGAGGCGCCGGCGACCGCGGTCGTGACGGTCGCGCCGGCGAAGCCCTGGCCGGAGACGAGCCCGGGCGTGATGAGCCCGGCCCCGCCGCTGATCTGCGGCGGCCCGAGCACGTCGAACGGGGTGCTGGTCACCTGGCTGGTCGCCCCGGCGAGCGTCTGGGTGACGGTCACGATGACGGCGGGGCCGTTGGGCACGGACGCGGTGCAGTTCCAGGTGGTGCTCGCGGGGTCGGCGGGGATGTCGGCGCAGGCGGTCGCGCTGCCCACCCTGACAGTGAGGGAGGCGTCGGCATCCCGCGTGCCGCTGAGGTGCACCGTGTTGAGGGGCGAGAACGCGGCGACCGCATCGATGGAGAGGCCGGCCGCCGGTGCCGCCGGGGGCGACGGCGGCGCGGGATCGGGCGCGGCGGCGGTGAGCAGCGCGCAGGCCGCGAGCGCGAGAACCAGCGCCATCTCGATCCGGATCCGTACCGGGCGGCGGCGAGTGACCTGATCCGTCATTCGTCTGGGCTGCACTGCCTCCATTCAGCACGGCGCGGCGGCCCGTGTCAATTCGACCATTGACGTATGACGCGGGTAGCGCCATTCTTAGTCAAACGACTGGGACGCTTGACCCAGTTTCCGCGCAGAGAAGGGCTGGGGCCATGACACGTCTCCCGGCGGAGCAGCGGCGAGCCGCGCTCGTGCAGGCCGCCCTCGCCGTGATCGCCCGCGACGGCGTGCACGGCGCCACAACTCGCGCAATCGTCGCCGAGGCGGGGATGTCGCTCGCCAGCTTCCACTACGCCTTCCGTTCGCGCGACGAGCTCATCCGCGAGGTCATCGCCTTCGTGGTCGACCAGCAGGAGGATGTCTCCCGCGCGGCCCTCGTGCCCGCCCACGACCTGCGTTCCGCGGTGCGCGCCGGCATGCAGGCCTACTTCGACCTGCTGCGCGAGCACCCCGAGCGCGAGCAGGCGATGTTCGAGCTCATGCACTACTCGATGCGCACGCCCGAGCTCGAGGCGCTGCCGCCCGTGCAGCACGGCAGCTACCTCACGGCGGCGCGCGCGCTCCTCGACGCGGGCTCGGCCGAGCTCGGCGTCACCTGGACCCTGCCCGTGGAGCAGGTCGCCCGCATCCTGGTCGCCCTCACCGACGGCCTCACCTACGCCTGGCTCGCCGACCGCAACGATGCGGCCGCCGGGCAGCTGATGGACCACATAGCCGACACGATCACCTCGTTCGCCGACCTGAAAGTGGAGACCCCACGATGACCGCTGCCGAAACGACGGCTCCCGCCGCGTTCGCCGAGCCGAAGAAACTGGTGCCGGGCGCCTGGATCGCGCTCTTCGCGACCGCCTGGCTCGGAATCTGGATGGCGCAGCTCACGCCCATCCAGCTGCTGCTGCCCACCCAGATCGAGAAGCACCTCGACGCCACGAACTGGGTCGACAACGTGGTCGCCTTCGGCATCGTGTCCGGCATCGCCGGGGTGTGCGCGCTCATCGCCTTCCCGCTGACGGGCGCGCTCTCCGACCGCACGACCTCGCGGTTCGGTCGGCGGCGGCCGTGGATCCTCGGCGGGGCCGTGCTGTTCGCGGTGGGTCTCATCCTGCTCGGCGCACAGACCACGATCGTGGGCATCGGCGTGTTCTGGTCGGTGGCGCTCACCGGGTTCTGCGTGCTCACGGCCGCGCTCACCGCGGTGATCTCCGACCAGGTGCCGGTGAACCAGCGGGGCGTCGTCTCCAGCTGGATCTCGGCGCCCCAGGCCATCGGAACCATCCTCGGCCTGCTGCTCGTGACGGTGCTCGCGCTCTCCGACTTCGTGGGCTATTCGCTCGTCGGCGTGCTGGTCGTGGTGCTGGTGTTGCCGTTCCTGTTCAGGATGAACGACGCCGTGCTCTCCCGGTCCGACCGCAAGGCGCTCACCATGCGCGGCCTGGTCGCGGGATTCTGGATCAGCCCCCGGCAGTACCCCGACTTCGGCTGGACGCTGCTCAGCCGCATCCTCGTCAATTTCGGCAACGCGTTCGGCACGGCCCTGCTGCTGCAGTTCCTGCAGTACGGCCTGCACCGCAAGGATCCCGAGGACGACCTCATCGTCCTCGTCTTGATCTACCTCGTCTTCATCGTGGTCGCCTCGATCGTGGCAGGGCGACTCTCCGACCGGATGGGCCGCCGCAAGCCCTTCGTGTTCGTCTCGTCGGCGCTCGTCGGCATCGCGGCCCTGCTGCTCGCGCTCGTGCCGAGCTTCGAGGTGGCGATGGTCGCGGCCGGGCTGCTCGGGCTCGGCTACGGCTGCTTCCTCTCCATCGACCAGGCGCTGGCCACCCAGGTGCTGCCCGACGCACACACGCGGGGAAAGGACCTCGGAATCATGAACATCGCCACAGCCGTTCCGCAGGCGTTCGCGCCGCTCCTCGGGGCGTTCGTCGTCGCCGCGGTGGCCGGATTCATGGGGCTCTTCCTGCTCGCCGCCGTCGCCGCCCTGCTCGGCGCCCTCGCCGTGCTGCCGATCAGGTCGGTGCGCTGATGCTCGAGCTGCGCCACCAGACCGCGTCGCCGTGGCTCGACCCGGCCTCATACTGGCCGTCGCTCACCGCCGCGACCGCCGAGCTCGACCCGCCCTACGGCGCCATCTACCTTCCCGCGCTCGCGAGCAACGCCTGGTCGATGCTCGAGCGGGCCAACGGCACGACCATCCGGGTCGCGAGCAAGTCGATCCGCGTGCGCGGGGTCATCGACGCCGTGCTCGGCCTGCCCGGGTTCGCCGGCGTGCTCTCGTACACGCTCGCCGAGGCGCTCTGGCTCGCCGAGGGCGACGAGCAGCATCCGCCGATCGAGGATGTCGTGGTCGGCTACCCCAGCGTCGACCGCTCCGCGATCCGCCGCCTCGCCACCGACCCGGCGCTCGCCGCCCGGGTCACCCTCATGGTGGACTCGGTCGACCAGCTCGACTTCGTGGACGCCGTGCTCGCGCCGGCCGAGCGCGAGACGATCCGCGTCTGCCTCGAGTTCGACGCATCCTGGGACAGCCGCCTGCTCGGCCACATCGGCACCTGGCGCTCGCCGGTCTCGTCGGTCGACGACGCCCGCGCGCTCGCCCGCGCCATCGACGACCGCCCGGGCTTCGCGCTCGTGGGCACCATGGCCTACGAGGGCCAGATCGCCGGGCTTGTGAACGAGCCGGCGAACGCGGCGCGCGGCGGCATGGTGCGCTGGATCCAGAAGCAGTCGGCGGCCGAGCTCTCCGATCGCCGCTCGTCCGTGGTCGCGGCACTGCGCGAGGTCGCCCCGCTGGAGTTCGTGAACGGCGGCGGCACCGGCTCGCTCGAGAGCACCAGCTCCGAGCGCGCGGTCACCGAGATCGCCGCCGGATCGGGCCTCTTCGGCCCGCACCTCTTCGACCACTACCGCCACTTCAGCCCGGCCCCGGCCGCCGCGTTCGCCCTCTCGGTGGTGCGGAAGCCGCGCCCCGCCATGGCGACGCTGCTGGGGGGCGGCTGGGTGGCATCCGGCCCGCCGGCCACCGACCGGCTGCCGCTCGTCGCCTGGCCGCAGGGCACGAAGATGCTCGGCCGCGAGATGGCCGGCGAGGTGCAGACCCCGCTCACCGGGCCGGGCGCGAAGTCGCTGAGCGTGGGCGACCGGGTCTGGCTGCGGCACACCAAGGCGGGGGAGCTCAGCGAGCACCTCAACGCCTTCGCCATCGTCGACGCCGGGCACGTGGTCGGCGCCGAGCTCACCTACCGCGGAGAGGGCCAGGTGTTCCTGTGACGATCGCAACCGGGCGCCCGGCATCCCTTCGACCGGGCTCGATCTGGCGCAACTGGGGCCGCTCCGAGGCCGCGTACCCCGTGCTCACCGCCCGCCCGACGCGCGTGGACGAGGTGCAGTCGATCGTGCGCTTCGCCGCCGACAACGGCCTCACGGTGAAGACGGTCGGCGCGGGCCACAGCTTCACGGCGATCGCGACGACGGACGGCATCCAGCTCGACCTCGACGCGCTGGAGGGGCTCGTCTCGGTCGATCGGGAGCTCGGCCGCGTCACGCTGCGTGCCGGCACCAACCTGCACCAGCTGCCCGCCATCCTCGGGCCGCTGGGCCTCGCCCTCGAGAACATGGGCGACATCGACCGGCAGACCATCGCGGGCGCCACGTCCACGGGCACGCACGGCACCGGTGCGCGGTTCGGCGGGCTGGCCACGCAGGTGGTGGGCGTCACGCTCGTGACGGCGGATGCCGCCATCCTGCGCATCTCCGAGACGGAGCACCCGGAGCTCCTGCCGGCCGCACGCCTCGGACTCGGCGCGCTCGGCGTCATCGTGGAGCTGACCATCCAGTGCGTGCCGGCGTTCCTCATGCGCGCGGTCGAGACGGCGGAGTCGTTCGACGCGGTGCTCGACGACTTCCACGCCCGCGCCGATGGCGCCGACCACTTCGAGTTCTACTGGTTCCCGCACAGCGACGGCGTGGCCACCAAGACCAACACCCGCCTGCCCGGCGACGCGGAGCGGCACCCGCTGCACCCCGTCGGCGCGTGGTGGGAGGACAGGGTGATCGGCAACGGGCTGCTCGCGGCGATCTGCAACGTGGGGCGGGTCATCCCGTCGCTCACGCCGCCGATCAACCGGCTGGCGACCAGCGTCTACGGCAACCGCACCTTCACCGACCACTCGCACGACGTGTTCGTGAGCCCGCGCACTACGCGCTTCCGCGAGATGGAGTACGCGATCCCGCGTGAGGCCGTGCCCTCCGCGCTGCGCGAGGTGCGCGCCCTGATCGACGGCCGCGGATGGCGCATCTCCTTCCCCATCGAGGTGCGGGTCGCGCAGGCCGACCAGAACTGGCTCTCGACGGCGCAGGGGCGCGAGTCGGGCTACATCGCCGTGCACCGCTACTTCCGCGACGACCCGACCGAGTACTTCCGCGCGGTCGAAGACATCATGCGCGGCTACGACGGCCGGCCGCACTGGGGCAAGATGCACTTCCAGGGCGCGGAGTCGCTGGCGCGGGTCTACCCGCACCACGCCGACTTCGTCGCCGCCCGCGACCGCCTCGACCCCGAGCGCCGCTTCACGAACCCCTACCTGGACCGCGTGCTCGGTTAGGAGACGTGCACGGCCGGGCGGCGCTTCGGGTTCTTCTCCGACTCGCGCAGCACCTCGCGGGTCACCGGCGCGATCTCGCCCTTGCCGGTCACCAGGAACTTGAAGATGTTCGAGATCGGGTTGCCCTCGGTCCACTCGAAGTAGATCTCGGGGATCACGCCGGTGTCGTCGCGGATCCGCAGCAGCACGGCCGCGATCGTGTTCGGCACGTTGCCGCTGGAGACCTCGAGCACCCTGTAGCCGTGCTTCACGACGCCGTGCACGACCAGGTCCTCCTCGAAGTCCGACGAGTCGGAGTGGTGCACCTCGAGAAAGATGGTGAGCGACCGCTGCGGGATGTGGCTGTAGTGCCGCTCGTCCTTGTTCTTCTTCTGGTACTCGTGCGCCGATCCGTCGTCCGGCTCGTTGGCGATGATGCGCACATAGCCCTGGTCGTCGGCATCCGACCGCACCCACTCCAGGGCGGTCGGATCGAGCACCACGGAGGTGGCCCGCAACTGCAGCGAGCGCTGCACCCGCGACACGATCGAGATCACCAGGATTCCGATGATGAACAGCGTGGCGATACGGATGCCCTCGGGCCGCTCGATGATGTTCACGATGGTCGTGTAGACGAAGACCACGCCCACCACGGTGAACGCCCACGCGCGCTTGAGCTGCCGCTTGCGGAACGTCGAGATCGTCACGGCCACGGATGCCGAGGTGATGAGCACCAGCACGCCGGTCGCGTACGCGCCGCCCTGGGCATCCACGTTGGCCTGGAACACCACCGTGATGAGGAACGCGACGGCGGTGAGCACGAGCACCAGCGGCCGCACCGCCTTGGCCCAGTTGGGCGCCATCCCGTACCGCGGCAGGTAGCGCGGCACCAGGTTGAGCAGCCCGGCCATCGCCGAGGCGCCGGCGAACCAGAGGATGGCGATCGTGCTCACGTCGTACACGGTGCCGAAGGCCGGGCCGAGGTACTCGTGCGCGAGGTAGGCGAGCGCGCGGCCGTTCGCCGGCCCGTCGGCCTGGAACGCCTTCTGCGGGATGAGGAATGTCGTCACCAGGCTCGACGTGATGAGGAAGACGCTCATGATGATGGCCGAGGTGGTGAGCAGGCGGCCCGCGCCGCGGATGCGACCCCGCGGGTAGTCCGGCTTGTCGCCCGGGTCGCCGGTGATCTGCGGCATCACCGCCACCCCGGTCTCGAACCCGGAAAGTCCCAGCGCGAGCTTCGGGAACACGATGAGCGCGATGCCCACGATGAGCAGCGGATTGCCGTGGGCGGTGTTGAGGGCCGTCCACCAGTCGCCGACGACGACCGGCTTCTCGAACACGTGGGTTGCGGAGACCACGATCACGACCACGTTGAGCGCGAGGTACACCGCGACCAGCCCGACCGCGATGTTGATGGCCTCCTTGAACCCGCGCAGGAACACCCCGCCGAGCAGCGCGATGAGGAACAGCGTCAACAGCACCTCGTTGCCGTGGAACCACGAGGGCGCGAACGGGTTCTCGATGGCGTGGGCCGAGGCATCCGCCGCGGAGAGCGTGATGGTGATCATGAAGTCGGTGGCGGCGAAGCCGAGCAGCACGAGCACGAACAGCTTGCCCGCCCACCACGGCAGCAGCTTCTCGAGCATCGCGATCGACCCCGAGCCGCGGAAGCTCTCGCGCGACACCCGCAGGTACACCGGCAGGGCGCCGAGCAGGGTGAGCGCCACCAGCACGATGGTGGCGAACGGTGAGACGAGTCCGGCCGCGAGGGCCGCGATCGCGGGCTGGTAGCCGAGGGTGGAGAAGTAGACCACGCCGGTGAGGCACATGACCCGCCACCAGGAGTGCGTCTTCTCGGCCGCCTCCACGTGGGGCCCCTGGTAGCGGCCCGAGGAGTCGTTGAGGCCGTAGAGCAGCCAGCCGCGGAATCCACCTGCCATCAGTCGCCTCCCAGCGTGAGGAGCGAATGGATGTCGCGCCCCGGCAGCTTGCGCGCCCCGTCTAGGTCCGCGAGCTCCAGCACCACCCCGATGCCCGCCACGGTCCACCCGGCGCGCTCGATGAGCGACGCGCTCGCCGCGAGGGTGCCGCCGGTGGCGAGCACGTCGTCGATCAGCAGCACGCGGCTTCCGACGGGCAGCTCGTCGGGGTGCACCTGCAGCGTGGTGCTGCCGTACTCCAGGTCGTAGTCCTCGGAGAGCACGGCCCGCGGCAGCTTGCCCGGCTTGCGGATCATCACCACGCCGTGCCCGCTCGCGTACGCGGCGCTCGCCGCGAGCACGAAGCCGCGGGCCTCCACGCCGGCGATCGCGTCGTACCGGCCCTCGAACGGTTCGAGCAGCGCATCCGTCACGAGGCGCAGCGCGGGGCCGTCGGCGAACACCGGGGTGAGGTCGCGGAACGTGATGCCGGGCTTCGGGAAATCGGGGATCACCCGGCTCAATCGCTCCAGCGCCTCGCGGGCGGTCTCCTGCGGCATCCGTGCTCCGTTCGTCGGCGAGTCAGGGCAGCGCCGACCTCGATTCTCGCAGGTCGTGGGTTCACTCGGAGGTTGCCGAAAACCCGATGGGTGCGGGCGGGTCGTTGGCTATAGTTGTGGCAACGTGCGCTCGTAGGCGGGCGTGACCCGGAGGAAGCAGCTCATGGAACTTTGGATCGTCCTCGGCATCATCGTCGTGATCGTGCTGATCATCGTGATCTACCTGGTGTCCACGTACAACGGGCTGGTGAAGCTCAACGTGCGCGTCGACGAGGCGTGGAGCGACATCACGGTGCAGCTCAAGCGGCGGGCCGACCTCATCCCCAACCTGGTGAACGCGGTCAAGGGCTACGCGACGCACGAGTCCGGGGTGTTCGAGGCCGTGACCGCGGCCCGCGCCGCGACCATCAACGCGACGACGCCGGCCGAGGCATCCGTGGCGGAGAACCAGATGCAGGGCGCGCTCAAGAGCCTGTTCGCGGTCTCCGAGGCCTATCCGCAGCTGCAGGCGAGCCAGAACTTCCTCCAGCTGCAGGGCGAGCTGGTCGACACCGAGGACAAGATCCAGGCCTCCCGCCGCTTCTACAACGGCGGTGTGCGCGAGCTGAACACCAAGATCAAGGTCTTCCCGAACAACATCTTCGCCAAGCGCCTCGGCTTCACCGCGCGCGACTTCTTCGAGGTGGCGGATTCCGCCGCCATCGCGGAGCCGCCGCGCGTGCAGTTCTAGCCCCGACCGCGGAGCCGTATGTATCGCGCGATAGCCGCAAACAAACGCAACACCGTCTTCATCATCCTGCTGTTCGTGGTGATCATCGCCGCGATCGGGTTCGGGGTGAACTACATCTGGGGCGGCGGGCGAGGCGGCAACTACAGCATCTTCATCGCCGTCGTGATCGGCGCGGGCCTGTACACGCTGATCCAGTATTTCGCGGCGGGCAGCCAGGCGCTGGCGATCACCGGCGCGCAGGAGATCCAGAAGCAGGACAACCCGCGGCTGTACCGCGTGATCGAGAACCTGTCGATCACCACCGGCCTGCCGATGCCGAAGGTCTACATCATCAACGACCCGGCGCCGAACGCGTTCGCCACCGGGCGTGACCCGAAGCACGCGGCGGTCGCCGCGACGACGGGCCTGCTCGCGATCATGGACGACGACGAGCTCGAGGGCGTGATGGCCCACGAGATGGGACACGTGCAGAACTACGACATCCGGGTCTCGACCATCGTGTTCGGCCTGGTGGTGGCGATCGGGTTCATCGCCGACATCCTGCTGCGCTTCAGCATCTTCGGCGGGCTCAGCGGGGGCAGGAACAACAACAACAACCAGGGCGGCGGGGGCGGCAACCCCGTCATCCTGATCCTCAGCATCGTGGCGCTCGTGCTCTCGCCGATCCTGGCGGCGATCATCCAGGCGGCGATCTCGCGCCAGCGCGAGTACCTGGCCGACGCGTCGAGCGCGATGATCACCCGCAACCCGCCCGAGCTCGAGAGCGCGCTCAAGAAGCTCGGAGAGTACGGCCGCCCGGTCGCCAAGCAGAACACCAGCATGGCCCACATGTGGATCGCGGACCCCAACAAGCCGGGCCTGATGTCCCGCCTGTTCAGCACCCACCCGCCGATCCCGGACCGCATCGCGCGCCTGGAGAAGATCGGCGGCGGCTTCTAGCCGCGTCTTGCCTGTCCACCCCCCCCATGTGGCTTTTCGTTGCCGATGTGGCGAATTGTTCGCCCCAACGGCAACAAAATGCCACACAGGTCGACGCTAGAATCTCGGGCATGAGCGACTCGAAGCCAACGTCCGGCGCACCGCGGCCCACCCCTCGCACCTTCGCCGTCCTGCTCGCTGTGGGGATCGGCGTCGGCATGGCCCTGGGCGCGGCGATCGGAACGGCCCTCGGCAACATCGGTCTCGGGATCGCCCTGGGGGTAGGACTGGGCGCGGTGTCGGCGTCGTCCTTCGTGGCCATCGCCACCCGGAGGGCCGGCGCCGCGGACGATTCTTCCGCGCCGCCCGAAGGCTTCTAGGCTCCTGCAGGCCAGTCAGATCGCGTTCGCGGGGTTATGTGCATAATCCGCGACACGAGAATCCGCGCGAAACTGGACCACTTTGTCGGGGTCGCGCTGCACTGTGAATGACGGGCAACGCGTTCCACGTACCCGCGCGTACACTCTGGGACGCGCGCTTCTGACCCGACAGGATGCTGATGACCAGACCAGAAATCGACCTGAGCCCGGATGAGCGATGGGCCGCCGCCTCACTGATCGCGGCCGGCAAGAAAGATGACAACTGGGAGGGTCGTCGCAAGAAGATCCTGCGCGTAGTCGGAGTCGCTGTCGGCGCCTACGTCGTGCTGCTGGCAGTGGTGGGCCTGTGCGTCGCGCTGTTGATACGAGGGGATCATCGGCCGCACCGCTCGAGCGACGATTCGTTCAGCACCGCGGATTGGGTTGCGCTCGCGTTTCTCGCGGTCGGGCTGGCGATCATGATCGGGACTCTCATCTGGGCGCTTCGCACCCGTCGTCTCGTCACGCGCTGGCAGACAGTATTGAGCCCACTGAACCGTGCGGAGAGGAGGTCTGTACTTCGGCAGATCCGAGGCAAAGAACCGGTCGATCCCGAACACGTCGCAGTGGTGCGTGAAGCCGCCATGGAGCGACGACGATCGTACGCAATCATCGTCAGCCTCCCGGGATGGGCGTTAGTGGTCGCGTCGAACCTCATTTTCAACCGCGACACGTTCGCGCAAATCGAAAGTTATCTGGGGCTCGGGTTCATCGCCTTCATCTGCGTCGGGACGATCATCGGATACCGGCGCACGAACACCTTCATCACAAGCCTGAACCACCTGCACACATGACCACCCCGAGAAAACCATTCACGTGGCGGGACTGGATCAGCGTCGCCCTCATCGTGCTGGGTCTGGGCCTCGCCGCACTCGGACTCATGCACCTCCTCGAAACCTCAGTCACGTTCTCCCGCATTATGGTCTGCGCCCTCGGAGTTCTCATCGCAACCGTTGCAGCACTCCAACTCGCGACCCGAGACCGCCCTCGACGCACATGGCCCTCGCTGCCCCCGCGCGACGACGAGCCACCCCGATAACGCGACGCACGCTGACGTGCGTTCGTCATCGCGGGTAGGCGACGGCGATCATGACCGACGAGGCGGTTCGCGTGCGTGGAGCCTCCGGTCGAGGCCTAATCCTCGCCAGAGTGTCGTTCGATCTCGGCAAGCTCAGCGATGGCGGCATCGCGAGCGGCGATATCGTCTTTCTCTCTCTGTTGAAGTTCGGAGACACCCTGGTCGCCGTGCCCGAGCCGGATGCCCCGCAGGAAGAACCGCGCGTTCAGTCTCTGGCGGATCGACTCGCTGGCCTCCTCGCGGTCCGACTCCGCTTTCGCGATTCGGGCCCGCGTCTCTCGCTCGTCATCAGATTGCAGTCCCATGGATCCATGCTCTTGCTCCTCGCGCAGTTCGTCGAGAGCGATCCGCACGCGATCTCGTTCATCGAGTGCGTTGATTCGAACGTTGCACATCCCTGCCGTCACCAAGAGGATGAACGCCGGGGCGAAAAGCCACCATCCGCCGGTGCCGAACAGTCCCGCGATCAGTGGAGTCAGCAGACTCACCGGGACGGCGGTCCACGCGAATGCGCCCCGCAAGCGGCGCGTGCGCCGGATCTCCTTTGATTCAAGAGCACGCCGACCGGTCATGATCGACGACCTGTGCCAGAACCGTCCGCGCCCCGCCTGTCGAGATCCGGGCGCCCGGGCACCGAGGAGTTCAGACCGGCTCGGGCGAAAAGAATGAAGTTGACGACAACGAGCACGAAACCGACAACCGAAAACGGCCAGAACGGGTAGTCGAAGACGAACGATCCGATGAGTCCCACGAGGCAGACGGCCAGGCCCACCACAAGCAGGCGCCGTCCCGCGCCCAATCGGGTCCACCACATCATGGACGCGACGGTACCCGCACTCTGGAGGTTCGTGGTCCGCATCAGCTCGTTTCGCGTCGAGCGACCCGCTCGCCAGCGCGCGTCAGGGCGCGGCCCACTCCAGTGGCGTGACTCCGACCGCCGCCGCGACCTCACGCGCGAAGTCTCCGCGGTCCACCACGAGGATGTCACCCAGCCCCTGCCAGTCCGCGATCTGACGCAGCAGGGCGGCGACGCACGCCGGGTCGGGGGCCGGGGCATCCGCCTCGTGCCAGGCCGACTGCACGCGCAGCACGCCGTTCTGCCGGTCGCTCTTGAGGTCGATGCGGCCCACGAGGGCCTCGTCGATGAGCAGCGGCAGCGTGTAGTAGCCGAAGACCCGCTTCGGGGCGGGCGTGTAGATCTCGATGCGGTAGTGGAAGCCGAACATGCGCAGCGCGCGATCCCGCTCCCAGACCACCGGGTCGAAGGGGGAGAGCAGCGCGGCCGTCTCGATGCGGCGGGGGATGCGGGCCTCCGGGTGAACGAACGCGGGTCGATTCCAGCCCTGCACGGTGGCCGGGGTGAGCTCGCCGGCATCCACCAGGTCGTTGATCGCCGCCTTCGTCTCGTCGGTGCGCAGGCGGAAGTAGTCGGCGAGGTCGCTGAGCGTGCCGATGCCGAGCGCGCGGGCCGAGACGCGCACCAGCTGGCGGATGGCGTCATCCTTCGCCACCACGGCGGTGCGCAGACGCTCCGGCACGATCTGCTCGGTGAGCGCGTAGGTGCGCTCGAAGCGGGTGCGGCCGGCGGTCGCCACCTCGCCGAAGAAGAAGAGGAACTCGAGCGCCTCCTTCACGTCGGACCAGCCCCACCACGGCCCGCGGCGCACGTTCGACTCGTGCTGGATCTTGCTCGCGGGGAGCGGCCCGTGCGTGGCGAGCTCCCCGCGCACGAAGTCGAGCATCTCGCGGTGCGTCGACACCCAGCTCTCCGGGTCGTCGTAGTACTTGCGCCGGTAGGCCTCCCTGCGCCACTCGAAGAGCGGCCAGCTCTCGACAGGGATGATCGCGGCCTGGTGCGCCCAGTACTCGATGTAGTTCGATCTCTTGGCGAAGATCAGCGCGTCGAGCTTGGCGCGGTCGTAGGCGCCGAGCCGCGCGAACAGCGGCAGGTAGTGGCTGCGCTCGAACACGTTCACCGAGTCGAGCTGCAGCACGCCGAGTTGCTCCAGCGTGAGGTTGAGCTGGCGCGTGCCCGCGGCGACCGTGCGCGGGCGCCCGAAACCCTGCGCGGCCAGCGCGATGCGGCGTGCCTGTTGGGTGGAGAACGTCGTGACCATCAGGTCCGACGATAGCGCCGACCCCCGTCAGTTGAGTTCGTCGAGCTCCAGCACGTTCACGACGCTCTCCACGATGTAGTGGTGCGGATGCCGCTCCATCTCGTCACGCGCCAGTGCACCCGTGAGCACGCCCACGCCGATCACGCCCGCGTTCTTCGCCGCGAGCAGGTCAACCACCGTGTCCCCGGCAGCGAGCACCTCCTCCACGTCGCGCACGCCGGTGCGCTCCATCGCGTGGTGGATGAGGTACGGGGCGGGGCGGCCGGAGGCGACGTCCGAGGTCGTCACCACGGCATCCAGCAGGTCGCCGACGCGCCAGCCGATGGCGTCGAGGATGGGGTAGGCCACCTCGTCGGAGAAGCCGGTGGTGAGCGCCACCTTCACGCCGCGCGAACGGAGCTCGCGCAGGGCGTCCTCCACGCCGGGGAGCGCGACGGGCGGGTTGTCGCGGTAGCTCTGCTCCAGGATCTCGCGGAACCGGCTGAACGCCACCGCCACCGCGGCCGGGCTGAGCGGGCGGCCACCGATGCGGGCGAGCGCCTCTATCGCTGTCGCCTTGTCGGTGCCCATCCACTTCTGCAGGTCCTCGGGTTCGAGGGTCGCGCCCGTCTCCACCACGCTGTCGGCCAGGGCGGCGTAGACGAGCCCGTGGTCGTCGATCGTCGTGCCCGCCATGTCGAAGGCCACCAGCTCGATCATCGTCACCCTTTCGTCGTGCCCGCCGAAATGGGGCGCAGGAAAGCACACCACGGCCGGGTAAACCGCACGTTAACCAAACCGTGCCACGGTGTCGCCATGACAGTCCCCATCGCCGAGTGCGACCTCCTCGTCGTGGGCGCCGGCATCGCCGGCCTCGCCCACGCCACCGAAGCCCTCTCCCGCGGCCTCACCGTGACCGTGATCGACCGCGACAGCCGGGCCGTCGGCGCCTCGGTGCGCAACTTCGGCCACGCCTGCGTCACGGCCCAGTCGGGCGACCTGCTCGAGCTCGGCCTGCTCGCCCGCGAGCGCTGGCTGCAGCACAGCGCCCGCGCCGGCTTCTTCTCGGTCGAGTCCGGCGCGCTCACCGTGGCCCGCAGCGTCGAGGAGCTCGCCGTGCTCGACGAGCTGTCTGCCTCGCGCGAGCCCGGCCAGGTGCGAATCGTGGATGCCGCCCACGTGCGCGACGAGCTCGGCAGCGACGACCCGGCCATCCTCGGCGGCGCGGTCCTGCGCGACGACGTGCGGGTCGACCCGCGCGAGGCTGTCGGGGCGCTCGCCGCCTGGTTCGCCGGCCAGCCCGGCGCACGCATCCTCTGGCGCACCAGCTACCTCGGCCACGACGGCGACCTCGCGCACACCTCGCGCGGCACGGTGCGCGCGGCGCGCACCATCGTCTGCGTCGGGCACGACATCGACTACCTCTACCCCGAGCTGGCCGAGGAGCATGAGATCGAGCGCTGCGGGCTCCAGATGGCGCGCATTGAGGCGCCGGGCGGCCGCCGCATCGCGCCCGCCGTGCTCACCGGCACCTCCATGCTGCGCTACCCCGCCTTCACCGAGACGGATGCCGCAACCGCCCTGCGCGCGCGGGTCGCGGTCGACGACCCCGAGCTCGTCGACATCGGCGCCAACGTCATGTTCACCCAGCGCCCCGACGGCACGATCATCGCGGGCGACAGCCACCGCTACGGCGTCACGATGGACCCGTTCCAGCGCGAGGAGACCACCGCCGTGCTGCTCAGGCGCATCGGCGAGGTGCTGGGGGAGGGCGGCCTTCGGGTCGTGGAGCGGTGGCAGGGGGTCTATGCGTCGAGCCCGCGGCATCCGTACCTCGTGCACGAGGTCTCGCCGGGCGTGACCGCGGTGAGCGTCACCTCGGGCGTGGGCATGACCATTTCGTTCGGGCTGGCCCGCCGCTTCTTCGATCAGACCGGTCGCTGAGCCACCGGTCGCTGAGGTTCTCGAAGCGGCCACCGCGCGGTCGCTCCCTTCGAGAGCCTCAGGGACCGACAGCCTCGGCGAACGCCGCGTCGAGCGTGTCGAACGCCTCGTCGAGCTGTGACTCCGTGATCACCAGCGCGGGGGAGAGGGTGAGCACGTTGCCCATCGTGGTCTTGAAACTCAGGCCGCGGCGCAGCGAGCCGTAGAGCACGCGCTCGGCGAGGGCGGGGTCGGGCGTGCGCGTGCCGGGCAGCACGAGGTCGAGCCCGACCATGAGCCCGCGGCCGCGCACGTCCCCGATCTGCTCGTAGCGCGAAGCCAGCTCGCGCCCGCGCTCCAGGGCGTGCGCCCCGAGCTTGGCCGACCGCTCGACCAGGCCCTCCTCCTCGATGATCTCGAGCGTCGTGAGCCCGGCCCGCGCCATCAGCGGGTTCTTCTCGTGCGTGTAGTGCCCGAACGCCCAGTCGCCGCCCACGTCGAGACGTGGGTCGGCCACAACGGCCGCGACCGGCAGCGCGCCGCCGCCCAGCCCCTTGCCGAGCACCAGGATGTCGGGCACCGCCCCCTCGTGCTCCGACGAGAACAGGCGTCCCGTGCGTCCCAGTCCCGTCGGGATCTCGTCGAAGATCAGCAGCGTGCCGGCCTCGTCGCAGCTGCGACGCACCGCCTGCCAGAAACCGGGGGCCGCGATCTCGGGCACCGCCCGCATCGGCTCCGCGATCACCGCCGCGACGTCGCCCTGCACCTTCAGCGTGTAGTCGACCAGCTCGGCGAGCGCGCGCCCGCACTCGACCGTGTGCTGCTCGTCGAAGCGGTGGCCGGCCCCGAAGCGGTCGCGGTAGCAGCCGATCGGCGGCACGTGCTCGGTGCCGGTGAGCAGCGGCCCGATCGGCCCCGTGCGGAAGAGCTGTTCGCCGCCCACGCTGGCGGCGCCGAAGCCTGCGCCGTGGAACGACTCCCAGAACGACACGGTCTTGAAGCGGCCGGTGGATGCGCGCGCCAGTTTGAGCGCGACCTCCACGGCATCCGACCCGCCGGTCGTCATCAGCACCTTCGAGAGGCCGCCGGGCGCGAGCGCGCCGAGTATTTCCGCGAACTCGACGCTCACCTCGCTGGTGAACCGTCGCGGCACGAACGGCAGCTCGCGCAGCTGCGCGGTGAGCGCCTCGACGAGACGCGGATGCCCGTACCCCAGCTGGTGCGCCGAGTTGCCGTGGAAGTCGAGGTAGCGTTCGCCGCCGGTGCCGTACAGGTACACGCCCTCGGCCCCCGCGATGCTCGTCAGGCAGGGCGTGGAGACGGCCTGGTGCAGGTAGGCGGCGGAGTCCCGGTCGAGCAATGCCCGATCCGCCTCGCTCCTCGCCGCGGCCCAGTTCGCGCGCTCGCCGCCGGTGTTCGTGTCGCTCTCGCTGGGTGCCGGGTTGCTCATTCCGCCGACGGTACGAGAGCCGAGTGAACGACTGGACGCGCCCCGTTCGCCTCCCGTTAACCTCGCGAGTGCCACCCGGTCATGGAACGCAACAACCATCAACCTGTTCGGCCCGTATCCGATAGCCCGCATCCCCAGGGCAGCCGGCCGATCGACCAGGAGGACACAGTGAACACGAAGCGTCTCATCGCGGGCGCGGCTTTCGCCGCCGTCGTCGCGATCTCGCTCACCGCTTGCGCGGGCAGCAGCACCCCCGCGAGCACCAGCGGCAGCAAGGTCGACGCCAAGACCGCGACCAGCGCCAAGGACTTCGGCGGTCTCGACGCCCTCGTCAAGGCGGCCAACGCAGAAGGCCAGCTCAACGTCATCACCCTTCCCCCGTCGTGGGCGAACTACGGCAAGATCCTCGAGGGCTTCCAGGCGAAGTACCCGAAGATCAACATCAACTCGGCCAACCCGGACGGCTCCAGCGCCGACGAGGTCGCGGCCGCCAAGGCGCAGAAGGGCCAGGACACGGCCCCCGACGTCTTCGACATCGGCACCGCGGTGCTGCAGCAGAACCTCGACCTGGTCGCGCCCTACAAGGTGTCGAACTGGGCCGACATCCCGGCCGACTTCAAGGACGCCGACGGCAAGTGGTACTACGACTACAGCGGCCTGATGTCCATCGGCTACGACTCCTCCGTGATCAAGACGGCCCCGAAGTCGATCGACGACCTCCTCGGCTCGGCCTACAAGGGCAAGGTCGCGATCAAGGGCGACCCGACGCAGGCGAACGAGGCGGCATCCGCCGTCTACCTCGCGGCCCTGCAGAACAAGGGCACGGCCGACAACATCCAGCCCGGAATCGACTTCTTCCAGAAGCTGAAGCAGGCCGGCAACTACCTCGCCGTCACGCCCACCCAGGCCACCGTCGCCTCGGGCGAGACCCCGGTGGTCATCCAGTGGAGCTACAACAACCTCGCGTGGGGCGCGGCCGGCGGTGACGCGGGCAACAAGAACTTCAAGACCGTCGTCCTCCCGGGCACCGCCCTCGGCAGCTACTACAACCAGGCGATCAACGTGGATGCTCCGCACCCCGCCGCGGCCCGCCTCTGGGAGGAGTACCTCTACACCCCCGAGGTGCAGAACCTGTTCCTCGCCTCCGGTGCGTACCCGGCCACGCTCGCCGCGATGCAGACCAACAAGACGGTCGACACCAAGGTGCTCGCGACGGTCGGCGCCCCGCCGAAGAACTTCGTGCAGCTGACGGCCGACCAGGCCACCAAGGCGGGCTCGCTGCTCGCCTCCAAGTGGGCCTCGGCGATCGGCTAAGAACCCCACGATGACTGTCGCAGCTCCGCTCGCGCCAGCCACCACCACGCTCGGCGCCGGGGGCAAGTCCCCCCGGCGCCGGAGCGCGGTCTGGCTGGGCCTTCTGCCGTTCGCGGCCTACGTTCTGCTCTTTCTCGCAGTTCCCGCGATCCTCGCGGTGGGCAGCGGATTCTTCGACAACGCGGGTCACTTCACGTTCCAGAACCTCACCGCCCTCGCCGACCCGAACATCCTCAAGTCGTTCGGTTCGTCGATCGCCGTCTCGGCCATCACTGCGGTCATCGGCGCCGTCGTCGGCGCCCTGGTCTGCTTCGCCCTGCTGGGCACCCGGTCGGATGGCGCGCTCCGCACGGTCGTCGACTCGGCGAGCAGCGTGCTCGCCCAGTTCGGCGGGGTGATGCTCGCCTTCGCATTCATCGCCACGATCGGCGTCAGCGGCCTCATCACGCAGTGGCTGGTCTCGATCGGCGCGGTGAACAACGTCTTCCAGAACTTCAACAACGGCGGCCCGCTGCTCTACCAGGTCGCCGGCCTCGGCGTCGTCTATCTCTACTTCCAGGTGCCGCTGATGGTGCTGACCTTCATGCCCGCCATGGAGGGGCTCAAGACAACCTGGGCCGAGGCGAACGCCACGCTGGGTGGCAGCCGCTTCACCTACTGGACCAGGATCGGCATGCCGATCCTCGCCCCGGCGTTCTTCGGCAGCCTCATCCTGCTGTTCGCCAACGCCTTCTCGTCCTACGCCACGGCCGCCGCGCTCGTGTCGCAGCCGCTCCACATCTCGCTGACGATCCGGCAGCAGCTCAGCAGCGAGACGGTGCTCGGCCGGTCGAACGTGGCCGGGGTCGTCGCGCTCGGAATGGTGATCGTGATGATCGTGCTGATGACCGTCTACGCGCTCCTGCAGCGCCGGGCCGGGCGGTGGCAGCGATGACCGCAGCCACAATCGAGGCGTCCAGCCGGATCAGTGCCCCCCGCTACGCCGCGGAGCCGAGCAAGCCCACGCGCTGGATCATCCTCGGCATCATCGGCCTCGTCTTCATCGTGCCGATCCTCGCCATGATCGAGTTCACGCTCCGCGTGGGCCAGCCCGTCAAGAACGTGCAGGGCTACGGATTCCAGCACTACGTCGACTTCCTCAACCCGAAGAACGCCGGCACCTACCAGGTGCTGTTCCAGGGCATCGGCAACTCGCTCGTGCTGAGCGTACTGACCGTCGCGATCGTGCTGGTGCTCCTGCTGCCGACGATGATCCTGGTCGAGCTCAAGTACCCGCGCCTTCGCCGCCTTCTCGAGTTCATCTGCATCATCCCGATCACGGTGCCCACCATCGTG
>JAODAU010000137.1 GCA_025463615.1 Microbacteriaceae bacterium
CGGCCCGCTCTTCTTGCCGATGTACTAGCCCGCCTCCCCGCCGATGAAGGCCGCGAGACCGATCGCCAGCGCCACCCACCAGATGTCTATGTGGATGATGTGGAGGAAGGTGAGCAGCCCGGTGATGAGCAGCAGGGTGTCGCCCGGGAAGATGAACCCGATCAGCAGGCCGGTCTCGGCGAAGATGATGGCGCACACCAGGAGCAGGGCCCAGGGACCCGCCGCCTCGATGAGGGTGTGCGGGTCGAGCCACGGGATGAGGCTGGCGGAAAGCAAGGCGAGGTACTCCAGTCGTCTGTTCCCAACAGGGTACCGGCAGCTTCCTCAGAAAATCCCAAGGTCATCCCAGAGAGGTATTTTTCGCCCGCTCGAGTGCGGGAGAAGGGACTCGAACCCTCACGCCTTGCGGCACAGGAACCTAAATCCTGCGTGTATACCGATTTCACCACTCCCGCGGGTGCGCATCGATCCTAGCCGCGCGCCGTTCAGAGGCGATCGTGCTCCAGCCGCTGCGCCGGCACCAGCGCGGCGGCCGCGGCGGGGAACGCGGCGACGGCCACGAAGGCGAGCGGGAACCCGATCGCCCCGATCAGAGCTCCGACCAGCGGGCCGACCGCGGATGCCGCGAGAAACTGCCCCGTGTTCTGCACGCCCAGCGCCCGCCCCGACCACGCCGTGCCCGCGACCTCGGCCACCGACGTGAACGCGAGCCCGTTGTCGGCCACGGTGACGGTCATGGCGATCACGAGCACGATCGCGCCCGCCTGCCACCCGGTCGCCCCGACGGCGCCGAGCGCGAGCATCACGGCGACGGCCGAGAACGCCACCCAGCGCAGCGGCCGCACGCGACTGCCGACGCGGTCGCTCAGGATGCCGACGGCGATCCGCCCGAGCGCGCCCACGAACTGCGCGGCACCCACGATCACCCCGGCGACGAGCGTGTTCCAGTGGAGCTCGGTGACCAGCCAGACCAGTCCGAACGTGGAGAGGGTGAACTGCGGCACAACGAGCAGGATCGAGACGAGGTGGATGCGCCAGAGGAATCCGTTCGCCCTATACGGGTTCACGACGGCGACCGGCACGGCCGCGCGCGGCGGACGCGGCGGCGGAACCAGCAGCAGCGCGCACAGCACGGCCATGACCGCGGTCGCGATGAGCGGAAGCAGGAACGCGGCCGAGATGCCGTGCGCCTGGGCGACCGCGGGCACGGTGAGCGCGGCGATCGTCACGCCCAGCGGCTGGCAGACCTGGCGGATGCCCATGGCCAGCCCGCGCCGCTCCTTCGAGAACCAGCCCACCACGACCTTGCCGCTCGCCGAGTTGGTGCTGGCGGATGCCGCTCCGCCCAGCAACAGGAACACCCCCAGCTCCACGTACCCCTGCGACAGCAGCGCGCCGACCGCGGCCAGTGCGGTGAGCGCCAGCCCGCCCGCGATCACCCACTTCTCTCCGATGCGGTCGGTGAGCGCGCCCCAGAGCACCAGCGTGAGCACGAGTCCCATCGTCGGCATGGCGGCGAGCAGCCCGGCCTGCGCGAGGCTCAGCCCGCGCTCGGTGTGCAGGAGGGGGATGAGAAAGGCGGGGGTCGCAACGAAGACGGTGCCGAAGGTCTGCGCCAGGACGCCGAGGCCGAGCGCGGTCCAGGCCCGCCGTGCCCGAACGACGGGCGGCATGGTGTCAATGGCGGTCATCTCGTCCCTCTCGCGCTAGAATTGGTATACCAAGACGGTATACCAAAAATCGGACGGACGATGACCAACAACCAGACGGCGCAGATCTACGATCGGCTGCGCGCCGCCATCCTCTCCCTCGAGCTCGTGCCGGGGGAGCGGCTGACCGAGCGGGGGCTCGAGGGGCAGTTCGCGGCATCCAGGACGCCGGTGCGCGCCGCGCTGCTGCGGCTCGAGACGCAGGGGCTCGTGCTGCGCGGCGACCGCGGCTTCGCCGTCGCGCCGATCGACCTCGACGAGATCGGCTGGGTCGCCGAGCTGCGTGCCGCCGTCGAACCGCAGGCGGTGCGTCTGGCGGTCGAGCGCGCGAGCGATGGCGAGATCGCGGCGCTCGCCGCCCTCTTCGACAGCCACGATGAACCCGAGGAGGTGCGCGCCAACGGCACGTTCCACGAGCGGCTCGCCGAGCTCTCCGGCAACCCGCTGATCGTGGAGACCGTGCGCGGCGCGCTCACGCGCATCGAGCGCACCCGCTGGCTCGACGTGCGCAGCCCCGAGACCCGCGCCCGCGCCTGGGAGGAGCACCGCGCCGTGGTCGCCGCGATCTCCGCGCGCGACGCGGACTCGGCCGCGCGGCTGGTCGAGGAGCACATCCTGCACACCAACGAGAGGCTCGTGGAGCTGCTCGACCGCGAGCATCCGGGGCTCCGGGCGCGCGGTCTTATGATTCGTTCAGGTTTCGGCACCCAAAAGTAGTCCGAGCGTCACTCGACGTTCACTCCGGGGTCGTCCCCCCGCCCATCGCGCTTCCTAGCCTCGCTGGAACAGCTTGCGAAGAGAAGGCGGGGGAACGATGGGCGTTGTCGCGATCATCCCCGCGCGCGGTGGTTCCAAGGGCGTGCCCGGCAAGAACCTGCGCCGCGTGGGCGGGGTGCCGCTCATCGTGCGCGCCGTCATCGCCGCCCGTTCCTGCCTCGCCATCGACCGCGTCGTCGTGAGCACGGATGACGCCGGCATCGCCAGCGCCGCCCGCTCCGCCGGCGCCGAGGTCGTCGACCGTCCCGCCGTCATCGCGGGCGACACCGCGAGCTCCGAGTCCGCGCTGCTGCACACGATGCAGGAGCTGGACGAGCAGCCCGACGTCGTCGTGTTCATCCAGGCCACCTCGCCGTTCATCCGCCCCACCGACCTCGACGAAGCGATCGCGCGGGTCGAGGCCGGCGAGGAGGACGTGGTGTTCTCGGCGGTTGAGACCTTCGAGTTCCTCTGGAAGGTCGGCGACGACGGCGCCACCGGCGTCAACCACGACCACCGCCACCGCCCGCGTCGGCAGGAGCGCGAGCCGCACTTCCGCGAGACCGGCGCCTTCTATGTGATGCGGGCCGACGGATTCCGCGACGCCGCGTTCCGCTTCTTCGGCCGCGTCGGCGTGGCCGTCGTCGACGAGCGCACCTCGCTCGAGATCGACACGGTCGAGGAGCTCGAGCTCGCGAATTCACTCGCCCCGAGCGTCGACGCCGAGCTCTTCGGCACCGAAATCGACGTGGATGCCGTGGTCACCGACTTCGACGGCGTGCACACCGACGACCGCGTCATGGTCGCCGCCGACGGCAGCGAATACGTCACCGCCAGCCGCTCCGACGGCATGGGCGTGCGGATGCTGCGCGAGGCGGGCTACCCCGTGCTGATCCTCTCCACGGAGGCCAATCCGGTGGTCGCGACGCGAGCGGCGAAACTCGGCGTCGAGGTGCAGCAGGGGGTCGGCGACAAGGCGGCGGCGTTGCACGCGTGGGCCGTGGGGCGCGGCATCCCGCTCTCCCGCATCGCCTACCTCGGCAACGACGTGAACGACCTCGGCTGCCTGGACCTCGTGGGCTGGCCCGTGGCGGTGCCCGGCTCCGCGCCCGACGTGATCGCGGCGGCCCGGCTCGTGCTCGAGACCCCCGGTGGCTACGGCGCCGTGCGGGAACTCGCAGACCTCATCCTGCGATCCGACGGATCGCGTTCAGAAACACACGGCTCGACAAGAAAGTGGGAAGAACCATGGCTGTATCCATCGGCAGCAACAAGGTAGGCGCGGGCGAGCGGGACTACGTCATCGCCGAGATCGGGCTCAACCACAACGGCGACGTCGACCTCGCCATGCAGCTCATCGACGTGGCGGCGGACTCCGGCGCGCAGGCGGTCAAGTTCCAGAAGCGCACGCCCGAGATCTCCACCCCCGAGCACATGAAGAACACCCCGCGCGACACCCCGTGGGGCACCATGACCTACCTCGAGTACCGCTACCGCGTGGAGTTCAGCCGCGAGCAGTACGTCGAGATCGGCGACTACGCCACGCTGCGTGGCCTCGACTGGTTCGCCTCCCCGTGGGACGAGCCCTCCGTCGACTTCCTCGAGGACCTCAACGTGGTCGCCCACAAGGTGGCGTCTGCCTCGGTAACCGACCTGGGGATGCTGCGGGCCCTCGCCGCGACCGGCAAGCCGATCATCCTCTCGACCGGCATGTCCACGATGGAGCAGATCGACCGCGCCGTCGCCGTGTTCGACCCGGCCAACCTGGTGATCCTGCACGCGACCTCGACGTACCCGCTCCCGCCCGAGGAGGCGAACCTGCGCATGATCACCACGCTGCAGGCGCGCTACC
>JAODAU010000153.1 GCA_025463615.1 Microbacteriaceae bacterium
CGGTAGGTCGGGTCGAGCACGTCGCCCGCGGCGAAGATGCCGGGGACGCTGGTGCGGGACGAGCGACCGTCCACGGCGATGGTTCCGTCGGGGTTGAAGTCCAGCTTGCCGTGCACGAGGTGGGTGCGGGGGTCGGCGCCGATGGCGATGAACAGGCCCTGGACGTCGAGGGTGGTCTCCGTGCCATCCACCGTGTCGCGCAGGCCGAGGCCGGTGACCGCCTCGTCGCCGTAGATGCGCTCCACGACCTTGTTGAACACGAACTCGATCTTGGGGTTGTCGAAGGCGCGGTCCTGCATCGTCTTGGAGGCGCGGAGCGTCTCGCTGCGGTGGATCACGTAGACCTTGTCGGCGAACTTGGTGAGGAAGGTGGCCTCCTCCATGGCGGAGTCGCCACCGCCGACGACCGCGATCGTCTTCTGGCGGAAGAAGAACCCGTCGCAGGTGGCGCACCACGAGACGCCGTGGCCGCTGAGGCGCTCCTCGTCCGAGATGCCCAGCTTGCGGTAGGCGGACCCGGTGGCGAAGATCACGCTGAGGGCCTCGTGCACGTCGCCGTTGCCGAGCTTGACCCGCTTGATGTCGCCGTCGACCTCGAGGTCCACGACGTCATCGAGCACGATCTCGGTGCCGAACTTCTCGGCCTGCAGCTGGAGCTTGACCATGAGGTCGGGGCCCTGGATGCCCTCCGGGAAGCCCGGGAAGTTCTCGACCTCGGTGGTCTTGACGAGCTCGCCGCCCGCCTCGACCGAGCTCGCGATGAGCAGCGGCTTGAGGTTGGCACGGGACGCGTAGATGCCGGCCGTGTACCCGGCGGGACCCGATCCGATGATGATGGTCTGGCGCAACTGGAGCTCCTCGATTGAAGGACCCGGGGTCTCCCGCGGGTCGCTGATCGGTACAACACATCCTATTGGCCCGCTATTCCGCACCCCCAGCGGGCGCCCAGCCTACTTCGCGCGGCGGAAACGGGAGCGGATGGTGGATGTCGCGACCGCCAGCTCCGGGTTGCGGAACAGCGCCAGCAGGCCGAGGTAGACGAGCCCCATGGCGGCGCCGGCGGCGAGCACGGTGACGAAGGCCGTGGTGAGTGACGCCTGGGCGAACCCGGCGGAGGAGAATCCGCCGAGCGCGATCACCACGACCAGCCCGACTACGCCGGCGACGAGCGAGAACGCGAGGAACTGCAGGTGGCGAACGACGACGACCCGCCCGTCGATCCCGCCGATGCGCCGGCGCACGACGATGAGGGCGACGATGGCCTGCGCGCTGCCAGCGATGGAGGTGACGGCGGCGATGCCGACGGCGATCCACTCCGGCGGAAGCGCCATGCAGGCGAGCGCGCCGATCACGAACAGCCCCGACTGCACGATCTGCAGCCAGAACGCCGTCCGCGTCTCGCCCAGGGCGAAGAAGACGCGCTGGACGACGAACAGGATGCTGAAGAGCACGAGCCCCGGCATGAACGCGAACAGCACGTTGCCCATGGCGCTGACCCCGGCGAACCCGGTGTGCACGAAGATCCTCGCCAGCGGGTACGCGACCACCGAGACGGCCACGGCAGCGAACACGTTGAACAGCCCGATCGTGCGCAGCGAGGACGACAGGTCTGCGCGGATGCCGCCGAAGTCGGCCTTCGCCGCGTGCCCGCTCATCCGCGTGAAGTAGGCCGTCGCGACGGAAACCGCGATCACGGAGTGCGGCAGCATGAACAGCAGCCACGCGTTCTGCAGCACGAACACTGAAGCGCCCTCGCCGGACGCGATCGACGCGACGCGCGTCTGCACGATGCCGGCGAGCTGGGTGATGAGGATCATGCCGAACAGCCAGCCCGCCGCGCGCCCGGTCGCGCCGAGGCCGACCCCGCGCCAGCGGAAGTTGGGGCGGTACTTCAGGCCGGCCCGGCGCCAGAACAGGAAGAGGATGAGGGCCTGCGCGGCGACCGCGAGGGTGGTCGTGGCGCCGAGGAGCGTGATCCGGCCGGCATCCCAGTCGGAGACGTCCTGGTTCGCGGCGGCCGCGCCGAACAGCGCGATGAACACGCCGAGCCCGGCGATCGAGACCACGTTGTTGAGCACGGGCGCCCACGTGAACGGCCCGAAGACGCGGCGCGCGTTGAGCACCTCGCTGAGCAGGCTGTAGAGCGCGTAGAAGAAAATCTGCGGGAGGCACCAGTAGGCGAATGCGGTCGCGAGGGCGATTCCGGCGGGCGTGAAACCGCGATTGCTCGTGGAGGACGTCGCGTAGAGGTTGACGAGAAGCGGCGCGGCGAACGTCGCGATGATCGTCACGGCGGCGAACACGACGATGCCGAGGGTGACGATGCGGTTGATGTAGAGCTGGCCGCCATCCTTGTGCGCCGCCGCCTTGACGATCTGCGGCACGAGCACGGCGCTCAGCACGCCTCCGGCGATCAGCGCGTAGATGTTGTTCGGCAGCTGGTTGCCGACCCCGAACGCGTCACCGGCGGCGAGGGTGCCGATCGCGCCCGTGAGCACGATCGCCCGAACGAAACCGAGCACGCGGGAGACGACGGTGCCCGCGGCGAGCACGGCGCTGGCACGCCCCATCCCGGACGACGCGACGATGTCGGTGTCGAGGCTGTCCTCGGAGTCGGGTGTGCCTACGGTGTCGCTCATTCGGCGGCGGCGGCTTCCGGCTCGGCATCCTCGTCGTCCGGCCCGCCCTCGCGGTTCTGCCGGCGGCGCTTGCGGATGTTGCGGTAGATGCCCACGCCGAAGATGATGGCGAGCACCGCGGCGATCACCGCCGTCAGCGCGGTCTCCCAGCCGGCCTGCACGTTGAGGTCGATGCCGACCGGGGCGCCGATCGCGACCCCGGTGGCGCTGGTGAGGGATGCCTGCACCGTGACCTGCCCGTTCGCGACGGCTTTGACCGGCACCGACGCCTTGCCCTGCGAGTTCGCCTCGACCGTCAGCGGGATGTCGGTCTTCTCGACCTCGATGACCGAACTCGGCGACACGAGTGACACGTTCACCGTGATGGGCCACTGCAGGCCGTTGGTCACGGCGACGCCGAGCGGAACGGACTCCGCGGGCACGAAGATCGAGCCCGGTTTCACGATCTTGACCGAGCCCAGGGTCTTGTTCGACGACGCGACGTACTTCTTGGCGGCGGTGTTCCACGCGGGAAGCTGGCTGTTCCAGGAGTTGGCGAGCAGGGCGAGGAGGCTGAGCCGCCGTTCGCCGGTGAGCACCGTCGGGTCGGCGAGGATCGACGAGAAGCTGTCGACGGAGGCCTCCGACGCGAGCAGCGAACGCACGGTCGAGATGCGCTCGGCCGACTCGCCCTTGCCCGTGACGGTCGCCGTCGCGGGGCTCTGTGCGAGCAGGTCGGTCACCTGCGAGAAGCCGGCCCACGGCTGCTGCCCCAGCACCTGCAGGGTCTGCGCCAGGCGCAGGTAGTCCCCGGGTTGACCGCGGGCGAACTCCGCCAGCAGCGACCGATCGCCGCCGCCGCGCTGCTTCGAGACGACCGCGATGGCGGATGAGAGCTCGGCGACGTCTTTCTGCCAGCTGACATCATCCGTGGCGCTCGCCGCCGCACTCAGCAGGCGCGAGATCTGCGAGTCGGACACGAGGGAGTCGTGGCCCGATGCGGTGGTCGCCGCGCTCGGGGTGTGGTCCAGGTCGCCGAACGACACGTTGCTGGAGCTCAGGATGGCGCGGTCGAACCCGTAGCCCTTCAGCGCGTCGAGGTCGGCCTCGACCACCGTTCCGTCGGTCGGCCACACCAGCTTGGCGAGCGCGGGCGTGTAGGTGAAGTCCACCAGCGTCGCGGGCGTGGGGAGCGCGGGCGCCGGGGTGGAGGTGGGGTTGGGCGTCGGCGTGACGGTGGGCGTCGTGGTGGGCGGCGCCGTGTGGCCGGGGAAGAGCTTGGGGTCGATCGGGAAGCTGGTGGGGGCGAGCAGAGTCGTCACGCCGGCCTGGCGTTCGGCCGCGACATCCGAGTCCGCGTAGGTGAGCGGGAAGGACTCGTTGGTGAGGGTGTTCAGCTGCTTGAGCCAGTCGACGGCGGACTGTGGCGCAGACGTGCCGAGCACGTTGATGGAGGCCAGGATCATCGGGTCCAGGGCGATCGCCACCGAGCGCCGGTCGATCACCTGCTCGAGTTCGCGGGTGAGCAGGCCGTCGGGCGCCGTGTAGGTCGTGAGCACGTCAGCGGGGATGAGGCCGGTGGTTCCGGCGGGAACGGTCAGCGGGTAGACGAAGGCCAGCGAGACCGTCGAAACGGCGCCGCCGGGGTACCAGACGAGGGAGCTGCGCGACTGCGCGACCGCGGCGCCGGAGACCGTGTACTCCACGGCGAGCGTGTGCGCGCCCCATCCGGCGCTGGCGGAGAGCCCGATGTTGGGCTCGGGGACCGTGATGGTGAGCGTTGCGGTGCGGCCGGGGAGCACGGCGGGGGTGTCGACCGAGACCAGCTGGCTGCCGAGCTTGCTCGTGGCCACGTCATCCGTGCCGTCGATCCAGTCGCTGAGGGTGTCGCGGGAGGTGATGGGGTTGCGGTCGAGGTAGACGGTGGCGGTGCCGGCCGCGAGCTCGGCGGTGGACTCGTTGGTGATGGTGCCGGTGACTACGAGCGCGTTCCCCGGCTGCAGTGTGCCGCCCACGGTCGGGGCGAACTCGACCCGTGCCACCGGCTTGGCCGGCGCGGCGACCTCGGCCGCCGCGGCCATGGGCGCGACGAGGAGACCGGTGGCGGTGGCCAGCGAAAGAAGCAGGGCGGAGAGTCTCATAGGCTGCGGTCGGCCGGGGGTCGCACGACCCGTCAGCCTCAGGAGATTCTAGGGGCAGGCACCTCCGGCCCCGCTGAGGAGGGGGTCGGTCGCGCCGCTAGTCTGGAGGGCATGGAGAGCGCTGCTACGGCCATCCGGCGGCTGTCCGACCTCGCCGATTCGCCGCCGATCTCGCGCCTGGCGCAGGCCTTCGAGGCCGCGGGGTTCGAGCTGGCGCTCGTGGGCGGCTCGGTGCGGGACGCGTTCCTCGGGCGCGAGCTGCACGACCTCGACTTCACGACGAACGCTCGGCCGGACGACATCCTGGCGATCGTGGCACCGCTCGCCGAGGCCCACTGGGACATCGGGCGGGCCTTCGGCACCATCGGCGCACGGATCGGCGGCGAGCAGGTCGAGATCACGACCTACCGCACCGACGCGTACGACGGCGAGACCCGCAAGCCCGTCGTCGAGTTCGGCGACACGCTCGAGGGCGACCTGGTGCGGCGCGACTTCACCGTCAACGCGATGGCGCTGAGGGTGCCGCAGAAGGTGCTGGTCGACCCGTCCGGCGGCGTCGAGGACCTGATCGCCGGCCGGCTGTCCACGCCCGGGCCGCCCGAGGTCTCATTCGGCGACGACCCGCTGCGGATGATGCGCGCCGCCCGCTTCGCCTCCCAGCTCGGTTTCACGCTCACCCTGCCGACCGCCGCCGCCATGGCGGAGCTCGCCCCCCGCATCTCGATCATCTCCCTCGAGCGCGTGAACGACGAGCTCGGCAAGCTCCTGAAGACGGATGCCCCGCGCGCCGGCCTGCAGCTGCTCGTAGACAGCGGGCTCGCGGAGATCGTGCTGCCCGAGCTGCCCGCGCTGCGACTCGAGATCGACGAGCACTTCCACCACAAGGACGTGTACGAGCACAGCCTGACCGTGCTCGACCAGGCGATCGACCTGGAGGAGTCGCGGCATCCGGGCGAGGCCCCCGACCTCACGCTGCGCCTCGCCGCCCTGCTGCACGACATCGGCAAGCCGGCCACCAAGCGCACCGAGCCGGGCGGCGTCGTCACGTTCCACCACCACGACGTGATGGGCGCCAAGCTCGCCAAGCGCCGCCTGCGCGAGCTGCGCTTCGACAACGAGACGATCGCGGCCGTCGGCAAACTGATCGAACTGCACCTGCGCTTCTTCGGCTACACCGAGGGCGCCTGGACGGATTCCGCGGTGCGCCGCTACGTGCGCGACGCCGGCGACCAGCTCGAGCGGCTGCACATCCTCACCCGGGCGGATGTCACCACCCGCAACCGCCGCAAGGCCGACCGCCTCGCGTTCGCCTACGACGACCTGGAGGAGCGCATCCGGGTGCTCGGCGAGGAGGAGGAGCTCGCGGCGATCCGCCCCGACCTCGACGGCGAGCAGATCATGGCGATCCTGGGCCTGAAGCCGGGACGCGAGGTGGGCGAGGCGTACCGCTTCCTGCTGGAGCTGCGGCTCGAGGAGGGCGCGCTCGGCGAGGCCGAGGCCGAGTCCCGCCTGCGAGCCTGGTGGGCCGCCCGCTAGGTACCGGTCCCTACGAGAGCCTCAGCGACCGCGTTACCGGTCCCTGAGGCTCTCGAAGGGGCCGCCTCGACAGTCTCAGCGACCGCGTTACCGGTCCCTGAGGCTCTCGAAGGGGCCCACCGAGTACCCGAGCCTCTGTGACAGGAGCTGCAGTTCGGCCCAGCGCCCCGCGATAAGTGCCTCCTTCTTTGCCCGACTCCACCCCTGGAGCTGCTTCTCGCGCGCGAACGCTTCCTCGATGCGATCGAACTCCTCGGCGAACACGAGTGTCACGGGCCGACGCGATCGGGTGAAGTTCGCGCCCTCGCCAAGGTCGTGCTCGACCAGTCGTCGTGCGAGATCGAGGGTGCTGCCGGTGTAGTAGCTCTCGTCGGAACACTTGAGCATGTAGACCCACGGCATGTGGTGAGTATGGCGGAGGAATTGGCGGCGCTGGGGTTTATCCACAGGCTTCTTCGAGAGCCTCAGGGACCGGTATCTGTGACTGCCTCAGGGACCGGTAACCGCTAGGTGTTGTCGCGGATGAAGTGCTCGAGCAGCTCGCGGGCCACCGGGTCGGGGTACTGCACCGGCGGGCTCTTCATGAAGTAGGCGGATGCCGCCTCCACCGGGCCGCCGAGCCCCGCGTCCAGCGCCAGCTTGGCCGCGCGGATCGCGTCGATCACCACGCCCGCGGAGTTGGGCGAATCCCAGACCTCGAGCTTGTACTCCAGCGAGGTCGGCGCGTTGCCGAAGCCGTGGCCCTCGAGGCGCACGAACGCCAGCTTGCGGTCGTCCAGCCACGGGATGTGGTCGCTAGGACCGATGTGCACGTCGCGCGAGTTGAGCTGCGCGTCGATGTTGCTCGTCACCGACTGGGTCTTCGAGATCTTCTTGGACTCGAGCCGGCGGCGCTCCAGCATGTTCCTGAAGTCCATGTTGCCGCCCACGTTGAGCTGGTACGTGCGGTCGAGCACGAGCCCGCGCTCCTCGAACAGCCGCGCGAGCACCCGATGGGTGATGGTGGCGCCGAGCTGGCTCTTGATGTCGTCGCCGACGATCGGGATGCCGGCATCCGTGAACTTCGCCGCCCAGACCGGGTCGCTGGCGATGAAGACGGGGAGGGCGTTGACGAAGGCGACCCCGGCATCCAGTGCGGCCTGCGCGTAGTGGCGCGCGCCCTCCTCCGATCCGACGGGCAGGTAACAGACGAGCACCTCGGCCCCGGAGTCGCGCAGGGCCTGCGCGATGTCGACGGGCGCGGCATCCGACTCCTCGATGGTGTCGCGGTAGTACTCGCCGAGGCCGTCGAGCGTCGGCCCGCGCTGCACCGTGACGCCGGATGCCGGCACCTCGGCGAACCTCAGCGTGTTGTTCTCGCTCGCCCACATGGCGTCGGCGAGGTCGAGGCCCACCTTGGCGGCATCCACGTCGAAGGCGGCGACGAACTCGATGTCGCCGATCGCGTACGGCCCGAAACGCGTGTGCATCAGGCCGGGCACGACCTCGTCCTCGCGCGCGTCGGCGTAGAACACGACGCCCTGGATGAGCGCATTCGCGCAGTTGCCGACACCGGCGATGGCAACCCGAAGGGTCATGGGTGGAACGCTCCTTGATAGAACACGGGGGAAATGACTACACTAGGCAGGTTGCCCGCAGGTCTTCGACCTCGTGCGACGATGCCAAACCCTCCTGCCGCAGATCGTCTGCGGCCGTTCTAGTCCAGAGGAGGTGGGTTAGTTATGCATCAGTACGAACTAATGGTAATTCTCGATCCAGAGATCGATGAGCGCACCGTTGCCCCGAGCCTCGAGAGGTTCCTCAACGTCATCCGCAATGACGGTGGAACCATCGAGAAGGTGGATGTCTGGGGCCGTCGGCGCCTGGCATACGAGATCAACAAGAAGGCCGAGGGCATCTACGCCGTCGTCGACTTCACCGCGAACGCGGATGCGACGATCGAGCTCGATCGCCAGCTGAAGCTGAGCGAGGCCGTCATGCGCACCAAGGTGCTGCGTGCCGAAGAGGCCATCGCACAGGTCGCCGAGGCTGCGAAGCTCTCCGCCGAGAAGGCCGCCCGCAAGGCAGCCGCCCCGTCGAAGGCTCCCGCTGCAGCCCCGGCCGCCGCCGTCGCCGCTGCACCCGCAGCCCCGACAGCACCCGCCGAGCCCGCCGCCGCCGCACCCGCGGAGGCCTAAGAGCCATGGCGGGCGAAACCGTCATCACCGTCGTGGGCAACCTCACGAGCGATCCGGAACTGCGTTACACGCAGAACGGTCTCGCGGTGGCGAACTTCACCATCGCTTCCACCCCTCGCAACTTCGACCGTGCCTCGAACGACTGGAAAGACGGCGAAGCCCTCTTCCTTCGTGCGAGCGTGTGGCGCGAGTTCGCCGAGCACGTCGCGGGATCCCTCACCAAGGGTTCGCGCGTGATCGTGACCGGCCGGCTCAAGCAGCGCTCGTATGAGACCAAGGAAGGCGAGAAGCGCACCAGCTTCGAGATCGAGGTCGACGAGATCGGCCCGAGCCTCCGCTACGCCACCGCACAGGTGACGCGCACCTCCTCCCGCGAGGGTGGGCAGGGCGGCAGCGGCGGCGCCAACCGGAGCCAGGTCGCAGACGAGCCGTGGGCGGCATCCGCCCCCGCCGAGTCCGCGAGCGGTGACGTGTGGAACACGCCCGGTAACTTCAACGACGAGACGCCTTTTTAAGCGTCCGCCCCACTACTTAACCGAAAGCAGGAATCACTATGGCTGGAAAGAGCAGCGGCGATCGCCGCAAGCCGCTCCGCACCGTCAAGGGCGGCAAGAACGCCGCCCCCGCGAAGTCCATTCGCGTCGGCGTCATCGACTACAAGGATGTCGCCACCCTTCGTAAGTTCATCTCGGAGCGCGGAAAGATCCGCGCCCGTCGTATCACCGGTGTCTCCGTGCAGGAGCAGCGCCTCATCGCCCGCGCAGTCAAGAACGCGCGTGAGATGGCTCTGCTTCCCTACGCCGGCTCAGGCCGTTAAGGAGCACTGACATGTCGAAATTGATTCTCACGCACGAGGTGACCGGTCTCGGCGCCCCCGGCGACGTCGTCGAGGTGAAGAACGGCTACGGCCGCAACTACCTCATCCCCCAGGGCTTCGCTGTGGCGTGGACCCGCGGTGGCGAGAAGCAGGTCGAGTCGATCAAGGCCGCCCGCGTCGCACGCGAGCACGCCACGATCGAGGAGGCCCAGGACCTCAAGGCCAAGCTCGAGGCGAACGCCGTGACCCTCGCGGTCAAGGCGGGCGAGGGCGGGCGCCTGTTCGGCTCCGTCAAGACCTCGGACATCGCTGACGCGGTCGCGGCCTCCGGCCTCGGCACCGTCGACAAGCGCAAGATCGAGATCACCAGCCCGATCAAGGCCACCGGCCAGCACGAGGCGACCGTTCGCCTTCGTGACGACCTCGTCGCCACGATCACGGTCAAGGTCGTCGCAGCAAAGTAGTCGTACTACCACACGGGGGGTAGCCGCGCTGACGCGCGTCTACCCCCTTTTTGGTGTCATTTTGCGCCCCCGTATCGCGCATTTGTACACAGGCGATTTGTCAAGAGGACAAGTCTCAACCAAAACTCTAAACATGTTTCTACACACAGGGGTGAACGACTAAAACCGCTGGTCAGAGGGTGTATCCGGTTCGAAATAGCCCGAGTTTCCACACCTCAATCCACAGCTTGCTCACACAACTCCCGGCGTTTCGCGCCATTCCTCCACAGTTTCATCCACAGGCCCGCTTGGAGGCTGGCGACCACCCTTCGTAGTGTGGTCCCGCATCATCCGGGGGACACGGCTTGCCGTGCGTCCGACGCTCGAATGTCCCCGGTGTCGGGGAGACTGTCGACAGGTGCCGAGAGCCGCGACAAGGAAAGGCGTGCGATGTCAATTGCCCATCTGGGCCTGGCGACCGACCAGCGATCGGGCGACCAGCGGCAGTCGGAACGCACCCCTCCGCACGACCTTCTCGCCGAGCAGAGCGCCATCGGCGGCATGCTCCTGAGCAAGGATGCCGTGGCCGACGTGATCGAGTCCGTGCGCGCGGTCGACTTCTACATCCCGAAGCACGAGATCATCTTCGACGCGATCCTCGCGCTCTACTCGCACGGCGAGCCGACCGACGTGATCGCCGTGACCGACGAGCTCGTCAAGAGCGGCGAGATCGGTCGTGCGGGCGGCGCGGAGTACCTCCACACGCTCACCGGGCTCGTGCCGACCGCGGCCAACGCCGGCTACTACGCCTCGATCGTCGCCGAGAAGGCCGTGCTGCGCCGCCTGGTCGAGGCCGGCACCCGCATCGTGCAGATGGGCTACGCCAGCGAGGGCGAGGTCGTCGATCTCGTCAACAACGCGCAGGCGGAGATCTACGGCGTCACCGGAGGGGTAGAGGCGGAGGACTTCATCCCGCTCAACCTCGCTATCGACGCGGCGACCGACGAGATGGAGGCCGCCCGCGGTCGCGATGGGTCGATGACCGGCGTGCCCACCGGCTTCGCCGAGCTCGACGATCTCACCAACGGCCTGCATCCCGGCCAGCTGATCATCATCGCGGCGCGGCCCGCGCTGGGTAAGTCGACTCTGGCGCTGGACTTCGCGCGGGCGGCATCCATCAAGTACGACCAGCCCTCC